>NZ_VIUK01000006.1:0-292445 GCF_007828295.1 Pseudomonas sp. SJZ080 | reverse complement strand
TCCTGACGTTAAGGGCGATCGCGTCCGCTTAAAAATACGCGGACACCATCGCCCTTAATGCTGGAGTTCGGAAGGTGACTTCCCCAGCCGCTTACAATAGCCCGTCGGGAAGATGAAGCAAGACGGCAAGCTGCGCGTGACGCTCGTCATGAGCGAGGGCCGAGAGAGCCTCATACCTTCCGACGACCAGAGCCTAATGCGCCCGAGGTGGATCGTCCTGAGCCGCCTCACCGTGACCCACCTCCTCGGGATCCTCCTAGCAGAGAACGGCCAGGGGGTGATGGCGGATCGATACGCATGCCCCGTATTGGATAAGGAAAGAAGGGCCGCAAGGCCCTTTATTTGAAAACAGTCACATGGATAGAGGCTCGAACCCCTTCTATCATCCTTGTAGACCGCTTAAGGCCAGAAACAACGGCGCTTTAGTCTTTTGCTCATGGCGTCCTGCGGTCCATGACGGCCCTGAAACTGCCCTAATTTTGCCCTAAACCTCTAATCACTGCCGCTGCTATGCTAGGGGTTTATCGAAAGGAGTCGACCCCATGCTAGGTGATTACTCACTACCCGATGTGTTGGAAAGGATTTACCACAATCAGCTCGCCCTGGAGGCAACGATAATGGAGCTTACGTTGTGGGTGGAGCAGCGGGGTTCATCAGAGGTAGGGGTGAATGTACGGGCCGCATTGGAAGCGATTGGCGAAAATGCAGACCATATTACACAAGGCCTGGCTCGACTGAAAAATTTAGACATTGGCTAGCACGGCAACCATCCGGTTTTTACGCATCAGTATAAAAAAGAAGATCACCAAATGACTCAAAAATCAAAAACACCAACAACTTCCGACAACTTAGGCGAGCTCCAACCATCCAATAAAAAAAATGCTAAAACCTGCTTTGTGATCATGCCGATTGCTGACATGGATGGCTATGACGATGGTCATTTTTCGAGAGTCTATGAACACCTTATTAAGCCAGCATGTATTAATGCTGGATTCGAACCCCATCGAGCGGACTTTGTGGCAGCTAGTAACTACATAATAATTGATATATTAAGGAAAATACTCGATAGCGATATCGTGATATGCGACCTTAGCGGAAGAAACCCTAACGTTCTATATGAGCTCGGGGTCCGCCAAGCTTTTAACCTGCCAACAGTTCTCATAAAAGATTACAAAACACCAAAAATATTCGACATACAGGGTCTGAGATACACCGAATACAATCACACACTGCGTATTGACGAAGTGCAAAAAGAGCGTGATCGAATTCAGCTATCCATATCAGAAACAGCAGCAAATCCGCACGACATAAACTCGATGATTCAGTTATTAGGCGTGCAGGCGGCTCCACTTCCGCACAAAGTAGAGCTTTCCAATGAAACTAGCGTGATTCTTGAGTCTCTCAAAGACATCTCAGCACGCATATCAAACATCGAATCTTCGCGAACCATCACACCAACTCAAGTCACCCGACGCCCGCTCAAAACTATACTTCAATCGTCGGGCGGAACGTATACCTTTAACGGTGAAGACTTTGAAATCGGCAATGACTTATTCATAAGTGGAAAGAAAATCGGACAACTTGTCTCTGTTTCAGGCAATGATATTCTAATCCAAACGTCGGACAATGCAGTTATAGTCTTATCCCCAACAGACGCAGACTTTAAGCGCATTACCACAGTTCCTTTTTAAGTATCAATCTGACCGCTTACTAGAAATACCTATCTTTACTTCTAAGCTCAGATTTCTTCTCCAGTTCAAAAGCTTCTTTAGCTCCTCTTTCTGTCCTGAATTCGTTATCAGCTTCCCAAGCTGATAACGAGGGTTCGATTCCCTTCACCCGCTCCACTATTTTCAAGGCCTCTAGCCTACCCCGCGTCAACTAGGTGTCTGTTAAGGTGTCTGTTTCTGGTTTTCCCAGACTCCACTGCTACGCTGAAACCTCCATTGAGGATTCACAATGCCAAATTCAGACCTGCTCCCTCCCCTGCTCTACAAGATCAACGAAAACCAACTGGCCCTTGAGGCCGCCATCCTCGAACTGTCCAATTGGGTTAAGCAGCGAGGCGCCGCCGAAGTCGCGGACAACGTACGCGGCGCCCTGGACACCATCGACAAGAACGAAGAATTCATCAAGTTGACGCTTGCCGTTTTGATGGCTCCAGAGTGATTAAGGCCCACCTGATTTGGCGCAGCCCCCTACCATTGGGCCTTGATCGCCTCGCCATTGACGATTGACCTGGCACATCAAGCAAACGCTGTTTTTCTGGACGCCATTTCGCTGCGCAGTTCACCAATCAAATGTGCGATGGCCAGACTGGATGTCAGATCATTTGTTGAGACTGCAGTGACCAACAATTCGACTCTTCCAGAAACCGGCTCGACTACCTTGATCATCAGCGAACCATCAGGATTAGCGGTGCAGGAACAGGCGTGAGGCAGAAAGCCACACTCAATCATGTGGCGTAACTCAAGAATGGAAATCATGACTTTCGTCCTATGAGTGAGGTTTGCGGATGCTGCCTATTCATCATAGTTTCCACGCACCAACTTGAAGCAGAATCTGATGAATGCACTCCTCCCTCGGACCGCGACCAAGCGCAATCCTTCGATAGAAGTAGTGAAAGCTCCTGCGACCGCTGATAACCTCGCTACCACGTTCGCCATTCATTAAGGGATGGAGGCGAAAATAGAAGCCCCGAAGCCGCGAACCTTCGGGGCTTTGCATTTTCTAGCTTGGTCAATTCCCCGCGTTATCGTAACGCCGGAAAAAACCGTCCCCACTCCGGAAAACTTTCCCCCGAAAGCCCCCGTTTTTTTTGGCGAATGTTGCGCCGCCCCTTGCTCCATCTGCATGCTGAAATTGACCGGCCGACCAAAAGAGCCGGAAAAGGAGTAAATGCGATGACAGACGATCTGGTTTTCCTCAAGGCCGCCGGCTGGTTGGTGGTGGGCTACTGGCTGCTGCGTGGCTGGCAGTGGTACAAGGCGCGCAAGTCGACAGATGATCCGTGGGGAAGGATCGAACACCGCTAAGCGCGGCGGCCAGGGATGGCTACAGGACTGCGCATAACGGGCATTCGTTCGACAGCCCACCCACCTAGCCTGGCACCGTCAGCTTCGGGTCGATTACGGCCCTTCGCGACAGGCAGCAATCAACTGTGGATTCGACCGGGCGGCGCAACAGAAACTCTTTGATGCACTCGTGCGACCAACCTCAATCCTCAGTAAAGTTGTCCCAAGCTACGGGCTGTCCTCGGTAAACATTTCTCATAACCGTCCGCCCGACTATCTCGTCAAAGTATTTTGGGGACAGACCATATCCAGGCCTAATGCGGCGTATATCATCACGCGAGATCCGCTGACCTGCTGCTAAATCCTTAACGAAATAGAGTGAGCGCCGGAATATGGCACTCGATCTTTCGGTCTCAGGCCTCGAAAAATCACCGATGCCAAGTGATATCCATGCGTTCTTTGTATCATCAACAAGTTTCCGAAGCTCGTCAGGTTCAATCGAGAACTCGCTATCCGGCCCCTTATCATCACGACTAATTGTAAAATGCTTTTCGATAGCTGTTGCTCCTAGCGCGACGGAAGTAACAGCGGCCACATTGCCTATCGTATGGTCCGATAACCCAACTTCAACTCCAAATTTATCCTTAAGGTTAAGTATTTTACGGAGGTTTGCCTGCTCAATAGGAGCGGGATAGCTACTAATACAATGGAAAATCAATATGTTTTCACAACCCGCGGAACGAGCTGTAGTAATTGCCTCAAGTATCTCTTCTTCCGTTGCCATACCAGTGGACATCAAGATTGGTTTTCCAGCTTTTGCAACCCGCTTGATAAGCGGTAGATCAGTAAGTTCGAATGATGCAATTTTATAGGCGGGCGCATTCAAACTCTCTAGTAGGTCAACTGCAGTTTCATCGAAAGGGCTTGAGAAACACGTTATCCCTAATACCCGGGCGTAGTCAAAAAGCTCTCGATGCCACTCAAACGGTGTATGCGCCTCGGCATACAAATCATAAAGCTTATAACCATCCCATAAGCCACCACTTACAACAAAGCCGGGGGCAACGCAGTCAATCGTCATTGTGTCCGCAGTATACGTTTGGAGCTTTATTGCATGGGCGCCGGAATCCCGGGCTGCCTTTATTGACTCCTTTGCTCGTGCCAGAGATCCATTATGATTGGCTGACAGTTCGGCAATCACGTAAGGCTGCATTGAATTGCCGATTATTCTTCCATCAATCTCAAACGTCATAGTTTTTCACTCACACCGAGGCGCCTATCAAGCCGAACGACTTCTGTTTGTATCTCAGAATCCCATCCGGCGAAATCAATGGGAAGATCGGAAACACGGTGATAAGTGCCTCTCCGTCGTTGCGGCACAGCCGTAAACCCCAAAGAAATTATTTCTTCTATATTTTCCTTGAAAAGCAGTTCAATCTCGGCAACCAGTCTCTTATAGGTTTTCGAGAAAGAGGTTTCATTCTTAGTGAAATTAACATACCGCTGATAAATTATCGGCCCCGTATCCACGCCTTCATCTATAAGGTGTATAGAAACTCCGCTTGGAGTAGAGTCAAAGAAAGACCAAAAATTTGGATGCGCCCCGCGATTCCATGGCAAGTATGAAATATGTAGATTAATTATAGGGGCGGAAGAACTATTTATAACGTTTTTTTTTAGGATGTGCCTGTACCCATAGCTGACTACCAGTTCAAACCCTTCGGTTGATTCAATTATCTTGTCAGTATGCCATATTTCACAATTAGCTTCGGCCAATTCACTTATCAATGAGGTTTGATCTGGCGCGTACCCTAAAAATAAAATCTTCAACCGAGGAGAAGCCACCTGGCTGACCAACTCTACACTTCCCTTCATGCTTTTCCCCTGTTGTTGCCCAGCTGTGATTTTTCAACGGAATTGATAATTGTAATATGCTACACCATAACAAAAGCCTACTCCTCTCCACGGGCCGCTCTTGGCCGATCTCTGCCTGTCGGCACCAGCAGCAATGGGTTGTGGATTCAACCGGTAGGTGCAACAGATTTGAGCCAGCGTCAAATTGTGATCGATAGAAATGCCCTTAGCGTGCGCCGTTGGGCCAATGGCGTTGATGACCCAGCACCGCCTTGACCTCCAGCGCCTGCTCGTCGCCTTATCCTAGCCTGAGTCCCGTAGCTATATTACTGTGCATACAACCAGTTTTTTTGTACAGCGAACCCGTTCCAATGAATTTCGACCAGGCTAAGGCGCTAAGACTTCAGCAGTGGCGCTCGACCCTCGACGACCACGACTTTAGAATGCAGAACCCCGAGGCCCACCGACAGACCCTTCATTCAATGAGCGCCACCCTTGTCACCGAGGGGTTGATCGATGAGCTCCAACGGTTCGACCTGAACTAGATGGCAAACGCTGCCTACTGGCACGCCTTGGAGGAATTGCAGACCGCGTCGGGCCGCTACTGCGGCGCCTCTGCCTACGACGTCATGCTGCACGGAAGCACCGAGCTGTTCGGCAAGATTGGGCGTTCGATTTTCTATGCCGCGAGCTCGCTTGCCGACGGTGCGCGAACGTCCTACGACGGGAAGATTTACCGCGATGCAGTTGGAGCGAACTTGGTGTTTAGCCCGTCCGGGGCTGTGGCGAGAATCATCGGGCTTACCTTGACCCTGCCGGATGGGCAGCAGTACGACCTTATAGAAACTGGAAGAACAGTCGAAGGCGTCACCTTCGAGCCGATCGAGGATCCGAACCTCTACCGTGCACTGGTGGACGTCGCCCAAGTTGCCCTGGAGTGCCGCGATCTGCGCGCTTTCGAGAGAGTGCGGCCGCTTATCGACCTGGCCAGGTTCCACACCTGCCCTACTTGCCTTGATCGTTTTGATTGGTGTGAAGACTGCGAGACATGCCTTGGCAGGTTTTTTTTAACGAAGCCGGCGGTCACTGGTCTACTCTGAATGCACAACAGGAGACCCGACCATGTGCAGATGCCTTTCCCAGTACCGGGCATTCACGACTTCGTCGCGGCGCTCAGCACCCCCAACGCCTCAGCGACCAACGCAAGAACACATATGCGCAGATGACTTTTTGGAAGCATCTCGCGATTTAGGTTGCTGCAGTTAAAACTACCAAAGCTGGCACTTATGCGACACGCGGCTAGAGTCTTAGAACACATTATGCATGCATAATCGGCGTATTTTCCATTTTCAGGGAGTAGAGAAATGAGCACTGTCATAATCTTGGCTAACTGTTGCAATTGCGCAAAAAAGTTCGACTAACCCCCCTCACGCCAAATTACAAGCGCTTTATTCAATACAACTTTCCCATACGGCCTCAAAAAAAGAAGAATGCAATGAGAATTAGTAGCAGTTACAAATGGATTGCCGTAATAGTTACAACCCTTATTATCCTTACAACACTTACATTCTTACTTATAAAAAACATACTCACATGACGACTCCAAATATTTTGAATCTCGCGACTTCGTTCGCCAATTAAAGCAGTTAGATGCCACTTGGGGCGTCAAGATTCTAAGAGCAAAAATCGACATGAACAGTAGCTTGTTTCTGGGTGCGCCTGCCGAATCAAGTAATCGTTGGGACCAACTGGATAAACTAAATAATTCTGGCCCCTTGCTAGCCCTATGGAAAGATCGCCGACAAGAATACTTAGACGCCGTGCAAAACAAAACAAAACTAGTTGAACAATTTAAAGAGCATAACATGACACTGCGCACGGCCCTGGACGCCCTACCCAAGGCAGAAGATAGTATTCAAGAATTGCTGAAGGATATCGACAACAAACAACCGTTGAAAAACTTAACAACTTCCTCAAATATATTAAATCTTACGCTAGCCACACTTGAATACACCATCTACGTGTCCAATGATAAAGCCACGGAAATTGAAGATCAACTGACAATTATAAAGCAATATATGAGTGAGCTCCCGCCCGAGCGCCGTCAACCTTACGATACCTTCGTCGCGCACGTGAATTCAATCGTTCGAGAGCAACCCATCGTGAATGACTTGCTTGACCGAATCAGTGTTATTCCCGTTGCACAGCAGCTGGACGGGATCAATGAGTTACTCAACGAGACCCAACGGCGAACGGAAGCAAAAGACCGCCAATACCACATTTACTTGGCAGTATTTGCCAGCATTATGGCATTTCTGTTGGTGTACCTCGCCAGCCGTTTGGTTCGTAGTTATACAGTAATCAACAAGATGAACAGCGAATTGCAAACGGCCAACGAACGTCTTGAACAACGAGTCGAGGAACGCACCCGAGAACTGATTGAGGCCGAGCGAGAACTAATCGATGCTGCACGAATGGCCGGTATGGCAGAAATCGCTACCAATGTTCTGCATAACGTCGGCAATGTGTTGAATAGCGTTAACGTCTCTGCTGAGGTGATAACCCGCAAATTGTCTACCAGCAAAACATTAGGTCTCGGTAGAGCAGTGAACATGATGAACGATCATGCTGAGGATCTCGGACAATTCATCACGCTCGATGAAAAAGGCAAACTGCTTCCCAGTTACCTCAACCAACTGGTCAACTCCATCGCTGCCGAGCAATCGGCCATAGTCGAAGAATTGACATTGCTGAGCAAAAGTATCGACCACATTAAGGATGTCGTTTCCACCCAGCAGGCCTATGCCGGCGCTGCACGGCTCGTCGAGCCATTGAAAGTCATCGATCTGTTTGAAGATGCCTTGCGCATGAACTCCGGCGCTTTGAGCCGACACCATGTGACAGTAACCAAGGATTATCAGGATGCACCGATCATAATTGGCGACAAGCACCGACTGCTCCTGATCTTGATAAACCTGATAAGCAACGCCAAGTATGCAATGTCCAAGGTAACAGAGCATCAGCGTGAGATGACCTTGAGCGTCAGCGTTATCGATAATTCAACGTTGCGCTTCAGCGTCAAAGATCAAGGCGAAGGAATCGCCGCCGAGAATCTGTCCCGCATCTTCAATCATGGCTTCACGACCCGCAAAGAAGGCCACGGTTTTGGCCTGCACAGCTGTGCTCTCGCTGCCGTGGAAATGAACGGACACCTGAACGTCCACAGCGATGGACCTGGCCACGGGGCCGTTTTCACTCTAGATATTCCCTTGGTGCTAGCCGGCAACTCTAGCACTGACCAGCCGGCGTCAGGAGTCAGAACAACCCTCCCAACGCTGCCGGTTCCCAGTTCATGATAACCAGTTCACCACTCACCTCGGCTTTGCCCTGGCGCTGGTTGGTATTGCTGTAGCGGATGTCCAAGGTCTCGAAGTGAAAGCCGTCAAATACCCGGCGAATGTCGGGATGATCGTTGATGCTGACCATTACCTTGCCTTTGCAGCGGCGCATAAAATCGGCCATCCGTTCGTAATTCACAAACGGAAAGTCCACCCCATAACCTGCCGTCTGCCAGTAAGGCGGATCCATGTAGTGGAAGGTATGAGCGCGATCGTAGCGTTCAGCGCATTCAAGCCAGGGCAGGTTTTCGACGTAAGTGCCGGACAGGCGCTGCCACGCAGCCGAGAGATTTTCCTCAATCCGCAGCAGGTTGATGGCCGGGCCAGTGGTCGCGGTGCCGAACGTCTGCCCTGTGACCTTGCCGGCGAAGGCATGATGCTGCAGGTAAAAGAATCGTGCGGCGCGCTGGATATCGGTGAGGGTTTCAGGGCGGGTCATCTTCTGCCACTCGAACACCTGCCGCGAGCTGATCGCCCATTTGAACTGACGCACGAACTCTTCGAGATGGTTCTGCACGACGCGGTACAGCGTAACCAGCTCGCCGTTGATGTCGTTGAGAACTTCAACCGGTGCTGCCTGGGGCCGCATGAAGTAGAGCGCACCGCCGCCGGCAAAGACTTCGACGTAGCATTCGTGAGGTGGGAAGAGCGGGATGAGACGGTCGGCCAGGCGGCGTTTGCCGCCCATCCAAGGGATGATGGGTGTAGACATTGAGAGCAAGACCTTTACTGTATGGATAAACAGGTGCTAGGCTCGCCGCGCTTCGTGCACGGAGTAAGAGCCTTGGCTGGACTTGCAGGGGCAATCTGCAGGGACGGCGGCCGGGATGGATGTTGACGCATCTACTCCGGTCGCTCTTTTTCACTTCGGTGTTGAGACTTCTTTGGCATAGGCCTGGCAGGCCGCCAAGGCGATCAATCCTCGATCGCCGGCGTCGGTGATGCCGATAATTCGTTGAGCATGTGCTGGGTCAAGTTGGGCTCTTGTGGGGCCATGAACCACGCTGCCGGTTGCGGTGGCGGCCGGCACTGAGCAGCCGCTGGCTGACTCGGTGGCGTCGAGTAGGACTGACAGGCGCACATCAGCAGTGGCAAGGCGGTCGCGCAGGCGACCTTGATCACGTTGGGCATCGCTAAGGGCTCGATAATGGGTTTGTTCGCTGGCTGAAAGTCGTTGCTCGAGCGCCAGGCGTTTGTCTTGCTCGACACGTTGTTGTGCCGCTGCGGTTATGGCCAATTGGTTGAGGGTTTCCGCCTGCAGGCGATCTTGTTGTTCGAGTTGCTGGCCGTAGCGCCAGTCTTGAACCTGCCAGGTGATCGCGGCAGAGCCACCGACCAGCACGGCCAACAACACGCCTACCGCGAGCAGCCGATACGGCGCGGGGATCAGGTCGACGAGACGCATAGCACTGCCCTCGCCCGCTCCCACAGCTGCAATCGATCCACCAGACCATTGAGTCCGCCATTGATCTTGCGCGTGATCGCCTCGAATTCATCCCGATCCGCCAGGGCGTTCAGCTCCCGAATCCACCAGAACCACGCGGCCGACTCGGCAGCCCATTGCGGCAACTCCAGCAGCTCAGGTGTGCGCAGCAGTCGCTCATCACCAAACAGCGCCAGGCTGCAGCGCTGGTAGTTATTCCGGCCGGTGATCTGGATCAGGCCGCGACCGCGATAGCGCTGGCCATCGCCGTCCGCTTCGGAGGTGTTGCCCAGTTTCATTGCTAGATTGCCGCCCTTCTTGTCTTGGTGTTTGGTGGCCACCTTGCCGTGCGTGTTGCGATCGCCCAAACGAAACTGCCAGCGGCTGACGTCCTTGCGGGTGATGGTGATCGCGCCAAACTCCTTGCCGCTTGCGCTTTGCCCACCCTGACGCGGCATCACCAACAGCTTGCCGTCCGCAACCTTGGCCGTGCAGTCGTATTGCTTAGCCAGGCACGTGATGAAATTGAAATCAGATTCGCTGAGCTGGTCCGCCCGGGCGACCTTGGTGGCCACCGGACAGCCCGGCTCCCAGCCATTGCGCGCTGCGATATCGCTCACGATCTTCGACAGCGGCACGTCCTCCCACGACCCGCTGCGAATGGTCTTGCCACTGCCGCGCATGTCGCTGGCCTTGCCCTTGATTGAAATCGTGTCTGGCGGACCCGACACCGTGATCTCGTCGACCACGTAGGGGCCCTGCGAGCGCATTCAAATTACTCTCCGACAGACGCTAACCAGGAGGTCGCATGAACACCCTTTTCCTGCTGATGGCCCAGTACAACGGGCAAGCGGTTATCCCCCTGGATCGCGTGTGTGCCGATTACATGAATCTAACCGTGGAGAAATTCAAGCAGAAGCGCCTGGCAGGCGAGATTGATGTTCCGGTGGTTCGTCTGGGTGCCAATAGTCAGAAGGCTGGGCTGGGCATCCACCTGAAAGACCTTGCCGATTACATTGATCGACAGCGCGAAAAGGCCACTCGTGAGCAGAATCAATTGATGGGCAGGGTGGCTTAAGGGGCCTACAAAAAACAAGGAGAGCTCACGCTCTCCTTGTATGCGCAACGTTCTAACTGTACAGAACGCCCTCCGGATTGAGCTTCATCCACCACTCACACAATTTTTTCTCTTTCGTGGCGAATGCCCCTTCCAACAGGGCCAGCATCAAATACTGAGCGTCGAGGACATCGTGCCTAATGCGTTCTCTCATCTTAGGGGGCATAACGGGGGGGATACCGCCTGGGTATTTAACCTTGAGATCCAGAACAAACAGCAATCCGACCTGAAGCCATCTGAAGGTGATCCAATCACGGTCAATCCTAGCGGCGTTCTCAGATGAAAAAAACGGAGATTGCGCTACCAGAACTTCTGCCCCACGCCGCACAAAATCGAAATCACATATTTTGTCCTGAGCCGCACGCTTTAGAGCTATGTAGTCCTTCTCATGCGCGGACTCAAACTCTGGAAATAGGATCGGAATACTGTCGATGAGCGTCAACAGCTGATCGGTATCCTCGTCAATCTCATCCTTTTTCCCCTCTCGGAGCTTGATCAGGTCCGGAGGGATGGAATAACTCGGATCCCGGTACAACGCCGTATAAGAGTGATCGATATTCCGAACATGGCTACTGGGCAAACCGCAGGCTGCATTGTTTTCCAATTCATGCCGCATCAGAACGCCCGGATTTGGAATCAATTCAAACGGCCTTGCCACATCCGGGAACCTTGCAAACCACCCAGCCCTTTCGGTATCGGTGCCTTTCACCAACTCATACAGCAACGCGTCAGTCATCAGCAAACCATGCGCCGATGCCAACTCGGTCATCCTTGTCCTGGATACCGCCTGTAAATAGGACTTATCAACAACGAGCTTCGAGTTCAGCGCTTTAGACATTTACACCAAAATCCTTTTCAACCAGGCCCAATTCAAATACATATCACCGTTTCCACGAAGGTGGGTATAACGACGAAGCGAATTCCAATCTCGGTGTCCCGAAACGCTCGACACCCTGGGAATGTCCCAGTCCATCTCAAACAGACGACTCACCCCTTCATGCCGCAGGTCATGAAAATGCAGATCCTCAATGCCCAACAGCGGACAGGCACGGGTGAAGGATGCCGACACTGACTTACCGTTGTAGGGAAAGATTTCATCGGCCGTTTTCGGCATAGCTTGAATAATGGCCCAAGCCTCATCGGGCAAATGGCACCACACGTTATTGCCAATTTTCTGCCCCGGGTTCTTCATGTCTCGCACTAGGACAGCCTGACGGGTGCAGTCGAGATCATCCCAGCGGATCCGTGTGATTTCCTCCTGCCGACGCGTCGAGAAAATCGCAAAGGCGATGATCTTCGGCATGTCGATCTGGGCCTTGCGGCGCGTCTGCATCTCGAAGTAATGCACCATGAGCTTGTCCAGCTCTGCCAACGTCGGCCGACGGTTGCGCTCTTTGCTTTTGCTCACCATACCGAGCTTGCGCAATACCTTGCGCGCGTCGGGCATGGCCAGCGGATCGACCTCATAGCCCCACGCCGGCCGCGCCACGGACAGCACCGCACCCAGGTGCGACAGATCGTTACCGACCGTCTGCGCCTGGACACCACCGCCCTCCTTGCTCATTCGCCATTGCGCGAACTCCACCAGCTTCTGGCTGGTCAACGACGAGTCGTCGAGCTCGCCCAACCAGGTGTCCTTGACCGCAGTAAGCGTCGCGCTTTTGGTTTTGCCCAGCGGGCGAATCTTTTCGTACTCGTCCAGGTATTGCTCGATCATCTTCTTGATCGTCACACCCTTGCGGTTCGCGCGCTCGATACCACCGGGCTCTGCCAGCTCCGTCTCGCGACGCTTGATCCAGGCCTGAGCGACCTGCTTGCGGTCGAAGGTCTGGCTTTCCTGATAAACTGTCTTCCCATCCCGATTGATCCGTATCTGCGCCGTATAGGCCGTCGAGTTGTCCTTGCGCTTGCGTGATGTGATCGTGCCCATTTCCAGTTGCTACATTGCTGATCTCGCTTGCTACATTGTAGCAACCGACTTCGAAAAACAAGGAAAAATGGGTAAAAACCGCTGTATAAAAGACCAGTATCAATGAATTTCGAAAAACCTGAAGCGCCCGTAAACACTAGCCCCGCCAGCTCAGAGCCGTCTCGTCGCTTCAGCGTGGCGCCGATGATGGATTGGACAGACCGCCACTGCCGTTTCTTCCTGCGCCTGCTCTCCAAGCACGCCCTCCTCTATACCGAAATGGTCACCACAGGCGCGCTGCTCAATGGCGATCACGACCGCTTCCTGCGTCACAACGAAGCCGAACACCCGCTCGCCCTGCAACTCGGTGGCAGCGTCCCGCTGGACCTGGCCGCTTGCGCGCGCATGGCGCAGGAGCATGGTTACGACGAGGTGAATCTGAATGTCGGCTGCCCGAGTGATCGGGTGCAGAACAATATGATTGGCGCGGTGTTGATGGGGCATCCGCAGTTGGTCGCTGATTGTGTGAAGGCGATGCGCGATGCGGTGTCGATTCCTGTGACCGTGAAGCACCGGATCGGGATCAACGGGCGGGACAGTTACGAGGAGTTGTGTGATTTCGTCGGCACGGTTCGCGATGCCGGGTGCACCAGTTTTACGGTGCATGCGCGGATCGCGATTCTGGAGGGGTTGTCGCCTAAGGAGAACCGCGACATCCCCCCCCTTCGCTATGACGTGGCGGCGCAGTTGAAGAAGGATTTTCCGGAGCTGGAGATTATTCTCAACGGCGGGATCAAGACGCTGGAGGCCTGTCACGAGCATTTGCAGACGTTCGACGGTGTGATGCTCGGGCGTGAGGCCTATCACAACCCTTATGTGATGGCTGAAGTGGATCAGCAATTGTTCGGCAGCACCGCGCCGGTGATTAGCCGGGCCGAGGCGCTGGCGCAGCTGCGGCCTTATATAGCGGCGCATATTGATGCAGGCGGCTCGATGCACCACATCACTCGGCATGTGCTGGGGCTGGGTACCGGGTTTCCGGGGGCGCGCAAGTTTCGGCAGTTGTTGTCGGTGGATATCCATAAGGCTAAAGAGCCTTTGGTGTTGCTGGATCAGGCGGCGGAGTTGCTTGAAGGACGCTAACGGTCACCCCGGTTGAACCTGCGCCCGGATTTGGCATCGTATTTACGGACACCGCGCCCCGCCATTCAAACAGCCGTTTTCAGGTTGTTGCCGCTGGGGACTTCGATACGTACATGCGCCCTTGAGTGGCTGTCAGCGCTCGGGTAATGTCATTAGACCCATAGGACAGAGCACGCCCATGACTTCCAAGCTGGAACAACTCAAACAGATGACCACCGTGGTTGCCGACACCGGCGACTTCGAAGCAATCGCTCGCGTAAAACCGGTGGACGCTACCACCAACCCTTCCCTGCTGCTCAAAGCGGCGGCCATCCCAGGTTATGCCGAGTTGCTGAACGCTTGCGTCAGCGACTGCAAGGGCGATGTGGGCCTGGCCAGCGACCGCTTTGGCGTCGCGGTAGGGCAAGAGATCCTGAAAGTGATTCCGGGCCGTATTTCCACTGAAGTGGATGCGCGCCTGTCGTTCGACACTGACGCCGTATTGAAGCGTGCACACCGTCTGATCGAGCTGTACGACAAGGCCGGCATTGGTCGCGACCGCGTACTGATCAAGATCGCTTCCACCTGGGAAGGCATCCGCGCTGCCGAGATTCTGGAAAAAGAAGGCATCCAGACCAACCTGACGTTGCTGTTCTCGTTCGCGCAAGCGGCGGCGTGTGCCGATGCGGGTGTGTTCCTGATTTCGCCGTTCGTGGGCCGGATCTACGACTGGTACAAGAAGGCCAATGGCAACGACTACACCGGCTCAGATGATCCGGGCGTGCAGTCGGTGACACGCATTTACAACTACTACAAGGCCAATGACTACAAGACCGTGGTCATGGGCGCGAGCTTCCGTAATCTGAATCAGATCGAGCAGTTGGCTGGTTGCGACCGCTTGACCATCAGCCCGGACTTGATCGATAAGCTGGCGGCGGACACGGGTAAACTGGAGCGTAAACTCGCTCCGGGGCATACCGGTGAGGCGCGTTTGAGCCTGAATGAAGCGCAGTTCCGTTGGTTGTCGAACGAAGATGCGATGGCGACCGAGAAACTGGCTGAGGGGATTCGTCAGTTTGCTCGCGACCAGGAGAAGCTCGAGGCGCTGCTGCAGGCCAAGCTGTGATCTAGTTCAAAGCAGCGCAAAAAGGGCGAACCTTGATGGGTTCGCCCTTTTTTGTGTGCGTGTGTTTGGTGTTGGCTTCGTGCTTGGGAATTGGGGGCTATGGCCGCCATCGCCAGCAAGCCGGCTCCTACAATTTCTCCACCGAATTATCACGTGTAGGAGCCGGCTTGCTGGCGATGAGGCCAGTGCAGCCACATCATCAATTCCAGGGAATCAGTGACGCTCCAGCGCATTCACCAGATCATGGAACGCTTCACGATTCGAATCGTTCAGCCCCATCAGGATTTTGTGCGCTTCAAGCACTTTGATCCGCACCACTTCCTCGGACTGATCCTGGTCTGGCAGGTCGGTCAGGCACTCAGGGCACGGGATCGGGCGGTCAACGATGTTGAACACCTGCTCGAAGCCCATGGACTGCAGCAGACGGGTGATGTCTTCGTGGGTGGTGACGACGGTCGGCAGCAGGCCGACCTTTTGCCGCGACAGGATCGACAGTTTGGCCAGCAGGCCAAGGGTGGTGCTGTCGATGCTGCGGGTTTCGGTCAGGTCGATCACGATCGCGTTGAAGTTCAACGCCGTGAAGATCCGCTCAATAGTCGCATCCAACGCCGAACACAAAGTCAGGCGAACTTCACCGACGAACTTCAGGACGAAGGTCCCGTCCTGCTCGGCGAACTGGATTCTACCGGTACTCATCAAAGATTCCTGCTCAACACCAACAGGGCGATATCATCCGGCATCTCCCCTAGCGTGGCCAATCCAAAAACCTGCCGCAACCCATCCAGGGTGCCGCCCGCTGCCTTGACCCGTTGGGGCAAAGCCGCTTCTTTTTCTTTGAGTGTAGGTTCTGGCAAAAGGTCCAGAATGCCATCAGACATCAGCGTCAGGCTGAACGTCGGCGGCAGTTCCAGCACGTGGTCTTCGTAGGTGGCTTCATTGAAGAGACCCACCGGCAGGCCACGCCCTTCCAGATAACGGACACTGTCTGGCGTGTACAACACAGGCAACGGCAAATGACCGCCGATGCTATAGGTCAACAAACCTGTCTCCTCGTCGATGACTCCACCGACCATTGTGACGTGTTTACCCAGCTTACAACTGATCAGCCCCCGGTTGATATGACCAAGGACCTCCGAAGGCTTGAATTCCGGCAAGGTGCCGTTGCGCTTGGATTCGAACAGCAAGCGCGTGGTCATGAATTTCAGCAGCACGGTAACGAAGGCTGAAGAGGCGCCATGACCGGAAACGTCCGCCAGGTAGAACGCTACCCGACGCTCGTCGACCCGAAAATAGTCGACAAAATCACCCGACAGGTACAGCGACGGGATGATCTGGTGAGCAAACTGGAACTCATCGATGGTCCACGGGCTGACCGGCAGCATGTTCATCTGCACCTGGCGACCGGCGTTCTGGTCTTCCTGGAGCAGGTTCAGGCTGGCTTCGAGCTCGCGATTGGCCTTTTCCAGCTTCTCGCGGTAGCGCTGGTTTTCCAGCAGCAGGCGCGCGCGATCCAGGGCCCGGCGCACGGAGTGCTCGAGCACAGCCAGATCTTCGAGAGGCTTGATCAGGTAATCCGCTGCGCCCAGGCGCAAGGCCTCGACCGCGTCGTTCATCACGCCGGCACCCGACACCACAATCACAGGGGTTTGCGGTGATCGCTCGGTGACCTGGCGGATGAGTTCGAGTCCGCCCATCTGCGGCATGCGCAGATCGCAGATGACCAAGTCGGGCTTGTCTTGCTCGAATACCTGAAGACCCTGCTGGCCATTGCTGGCCTGCAAGACGCTGAAACCACTGTCTTCCAAATAGGCGGCGAGGCTCGCGCGCACTACTTCGTCATCATCGATTATCAGCAGCGTGGCACTGGTTTTTGGCATGTGGGCAAACGGCGCCAGAATTAGGTTGGCGTAGCAGGCTGGGCAATTGACCCCGCACACACTACTGGATTCGCTTTCTAGCCTCCCTGCTGCACCGCTTTCGGGCATTCACCTTACTTGCAGGCACACCAGAGGTGCCCTTCTAAGGCGCAGACGGTACTCCCATCCGCGGGGCGTTTCAAGCTCACGCCGATGGTCGCTTGACGTCTTTACTTGTCAAATCACCGGGAGTTATAAGAACAGGCAAAACCGTAACCCAATGGAAGGATCAAGGCCATGAGTCAAACCGATCGGGACTACAGCGAAAAGCGTGATTTCATCCGCATGCGGGTTGATGCCGATGTAGCGCTGATTCACGAAGGAGACGAGGTTGCAGCCGTCTGTATCGACCTTTCCAGCAGTGGCATGCAGGTTGAGGCACCTCGTTTGTTCAGGGTCGGTGACCGCCTTAGCGTACGGATCGATTCCGATCACGCAGCACTCAAAGGCCTCGAGGCCGACACTGAAGTGGTGTGGGTGAAAGAACAGGACGGCGGCAGTCAGAAACTCGGCCTTACAATCCTGAAGATGAAATAACCCGGATCCAAAACCAAAGAAGGCGGCCAACTGGCCGCCTTCTTCGTTTTATCGGTCGATATCAGAAATCGTCTTCGACCTGACCGTCTTTGACTTTGAATTCGCGGTTCTGCAAGTACGCATTGCGGATGAAGGTGTACTTGTCGCCAGTGATGAGCTTCTCGGCGGACAGCAGGCTGGCGCGGGTGTCGACGATATTCAGGCCGAAGATCGAGTTACGCACCGGCACATCGTGAATGTACGGGTATGGGCCGGTGTAGCCATCAATGTACTTCGCCGGAGCATCACGCAGAGTGCTCGGGCCCAGAAACGGCAACATCACGTACGGACCGCTTCCTACGCCCCAGTAACCCAGCGTCTGACCGAAGTCTTCGTCGCTACGGTTCAGGCCCATTTTAGTGCCCACGTCGAAGAAGCCCAACAAGCCGAAGGTGGTGTTGAAGATCAGGCGCGCGGTATCGACCCCGGCGGCGGCCGGTTTGGCCTGCAAGATGTTGTTGGCAAGGTTGGTGACATCACCGACGTTGCGGAACATGTTGTGGATGCCGTCTTCGAGAAACTGCGGGGTGACGAACTGGTAGCCCTGCGCCAAAGGCTTCAGCGCATAGGTGTCGACCACATCGTTGAATTTGTAGATCGGACGGTTGATGCTTTCCCAAGGGTCGTCTTCCGAAGCTGCCTGAGCAACGAACGGAGCCAGTAACACACTGGCGCACACAAAAAGCTGAGCGAGATGATTGCTCCAGCGCATAGAAAACTCCTTGGTTTGTACTGGCGCGGGCGTCTTGGCCCGGGCATTAAGCTCGCTAGTATAAGGTGGAAAAGCAGCTTTAGGCAGTAGCATGCGTGATGGCCTACGGATGATTCTCCCTGACTGTGAGCGATTCACATCAATGTCATCCAACTGTCACCGGCAACGCATAGCCTTGTCGCTATTTCAGGGACGTTGACATGCCGCACGCCGAAGCCTTGCCCCTCACCGCCCCCAGCCTGACCGCCGTCCTGTTCGGCCTCAGCGGTTGCCTGGTGGATTTCGGCGCCCGCACGCGCCGGCACGACGCTCATTCTGCCGAGCACGCCGAGGTCACGCCGGGGGCTCTGGACAGTTTGCACAGCTTGCAACGCCAGCAGATTCCCTGCGCCTGGCTCGACGAACTCGCCCCTGCCCTTTGCCATTCCCTGGCCACCGCTTTGCCGGAATGGATCAAACCTTCGCAACACCCCGCAACAATCAATCCCTGGCCCGCGCCGAATGCGTGCTGGCAAGCCTTGATGGCGCTGAATGTCGAGCGCCTGGATGGCTGCGTGCTGGTCAGCGGCGAACCGCGATTGCTGCAGTCGGGCCTGAATGCCGGGCTGTGGACGATTGGCCTGGCCTCCTGCGGCTCACTCTGCGGGCTGGCGCCCAGCGAATGGCAAGCCTTGAGCCAAAAGGAACGCGAACACCTGCGCGGCAAGGCAACGGTGCAACTGTTCAGCCTGGGCGTGCACTCGGTGATCGATCACCTCGGCGAGCTCGACACCTGTCTGGCCGACATCAGCCTTCGTCGCCTCAAGGGTGAAAAGCCCTGACCCGGATCATGCAGGTTTCGCGCGAGTGGATTAATCTAAAGGTCAGCCATAGACCTTTGGCGCGCTGCTACGGTCTATGCCAGTGCCTATCGATAAAAGGAAGAACGCCATGCCTGCCCGCGAACTGCAAGAACAGCTCAATACTCTGCGCGAGCAACTGGAACAGAATCCGCCGCTGACGGAAGCCGAGCGCGAAGACCTGCATGAATTGATGAAACAGATCGAACTCGAAATCGAGCTTGAAACCAAAACCCAGGACTCCAGCCTCTCCGACAATGTGAATCTGGCCGTAGAGCGCTTCGAAATTGAGCACCCTACCCTCGCCGGCACACTGCGCAACATCGTGCAGGCCTTGGGCAATATGGGAATCTGAACCCACCGGATACAGAAAAGCCCCGCTAGTGATAGCGGGGCTTTTTCATATCTGCGGTTTGCAACGCAATCCCTTGTGGGAGCGGGCTTGCTCGCGAATGCGGTTTATCAGGCACCATCAATGCTGACTGATCAATCGCATTCGCGAGCAAGCCCGCTCCCACATTGGATCTTCATTGGCGGACCAGGCGGTGGTTCGGCAATTGAACGGTTTCAGTGCTGCGATACGGGTTGATGTCCAACCCGCCACGCCGCACGTAGCGCGCATACACCGTCAGCTTCTCCGGTTTCAGCAAGCGTTGCAGGTCGAGAAAAATCCGCTCCACGCACTGCTCATGGAAGTCCGAGTGCTGGCGGAAACTCACGATGTATTCCAGCAAACTCGCATGATCCAGCGCCGCGCCACGGTATTCCACCGCTACGCTGCCCCAGTCCGGCTGACTGGTGACCGGGCAATTGGACTTGAGCAAATGACTGTGCACGCTCTCCTCGACGATGCGCGACTCGTCGCAACGCAGCAGCTCCGGCCGCGGATGCTCATAGTTGCTGACGCTGATCTCCAGATCGTCGATGCAAACGCCCGGCAACGCCACGACGCCTTCGGCTTCAACGTCTTTCAGGCTGCGAATCCGCACGCCAACCGGTTTGCCAGCCGCAGCCGACAGGTCTTTCACCAGCGTCGCTTCAAGGCTCGCGGTGTCGGTAAACGGCGTCTGGTTCAGCGAGTTCAGGTACAGCTTGAACGACTTGGATTCGATGATGTTCGGCGAATCCGCCGGGATGCTGAATTCGCCGATCGCCACCACGGGTTTGCCGGACGGCAACAGCCACGACAGCTCGAAGCAGTTCCAGAAGTCCACGCCCTTGTACGGCAGGGTTTCTGCCGTCAGGCCCAGCTCGGCCCATTTCGCGGTGCGCGGGATCGGGAACAACAAGGACGGCGTGTATGTGGCGATGTATTCGCTGGATTTGCCCAGCGGCGAGTGTTCGGCTGCGGGATGCATGGTGGAAACCTGACTGAAGAATCAGCGGATTCTACCAGCCTTTGTGCCCGTCTTTGAGTGCTTCGTGTCCGGCGGGGCTTTTGCGCCCCTTTAAAAGATCGCAGCCTCGTTTCACTCGACAGCGCCTACGGTCAACTTGCCGACCATCCCAGCCTGATAGTGGCCTGGAATATTGCAGGCAAACTCCAGGCTGGTAGCCTTGGTGAAGGTCCAGGTCAATTCGGCGGTTTTGCCCGGTTCAACGAGGACGCTATTGGGGTCGTCGTGCTTCATCATTCCGTGATCCATGCCAGCCATCGACCCGTGGTCCATTTCCTTCATGCCTGTAGGCGTAAGCATGCCGCTCTGCTGCATCTTCAACATTTCCTGCTGATGTTTTGCATGCATCGCCGCGTCGCCGAGGTTGAGTTCGTGCAGCAATTGGCCTTTATTCACCAGCACAAAGCGAACCGTCTCACCCGCCTTGATATCGAGGGCCTTGGGGGTGAACGACATGTCGCCCATCACCACTTCGATGCTGCGATCAGCCTTGTCGGCCGTGGCCGGTTGACCGAAGTCGAAGGTCTGTGCCGGCGATGCCCACGCCGGCGAGTTCAGCGCCAGCAGGCACGCGGCCAGCAGCAGAGGTTTGCGCAAAAACATAGTCGTACTCCAACAAGATAAGGTTCAGCCTGTGAAAAACTTTAAACTAAAGGCACTGCCCCCAACCTGACGACCAGATTACAACTTTGTCAGGCTGGCCTGTACTGACGCTGCCCACGGTATAAAGCGTTCGTTCCAATAACCTAGAGTCGCCCATGAAACTGCTGATCGTCGAAGACCAACCGAAAACCGGCCATTACTTGCGCCAAGGCCTGGCCGAGGCCGGGTTCAACACCGATCTGGTGGCCGACGGCAGCACCGGCCAACAATTGGCGCTGAGTGGTGAATATGCGCTGCTGATCCTCGATGTGATGCTGCCGGGGCGCGATGGCTGGCAAATCCTGCAAGCCGTGCGTAGCGCCGGCCTCGATACGCCGGTACTTTTTCTGACAGCGCGAGATGCGGTGGAGGACAGGGTCCACGGACTCGAACTCGGCGCCGACGATTACCTGGTCAAGCCGTTCGCCTTCTCCGAACTGTTGGCCCGGGTCCGAAGCCTGTTGCGCCGTGGCAGCGCCTCGACTCAGGAAACCAGCCTGCAACTGGCCGATTTGCGCCTGGATCTGATCCGCCGCCGCGTCGAACGCAGCGGTCAGCGCATCGACCTGACCGCCAAGGAATTCGCCCTGCTGGAAATGCTCCTGCGACGTCAGGGCGAAGTGCTGCCCAAGTCGCTGATCGCTTCCCAGGTCTGGGACATGAATTTCGACAGCGACACCAATGTCATCGAAGTTGCCATCCGCCGGCTGCGCCTGAAGATCGACGACGAGTTCCCAAACAAGTTGATCCACACCGTGCGCGGCATGGGTTATGTCCTTGAAGAGCGGCCTGCCTGATGCGCCGACTGTCCTTGAGCAGCCGCCTGGCGCTGCTCTTTGCCGCTTGCACCGCCGTGGTTTCGCTGTTTGCGGGCGTATTGTTCAGTCGGGCCAGCGAGGCGCACTTCGTTGAGCTGGACCAGCAATTGCTGAACGGCAAGTTGATTGGCTTGCGTCGAGCGCTTCACGATCTTCAATCCAGCGAAAGCGAAGTCAGACTGGCGGATGAATTGAACCGTCAGGCTGATTTGTCCTTGCGCATTTCTGGTAGCGACGGCAAGCGCTGGTACGACAGCACCGCGAGCCTGCCCGATAAACTTCCGCAAAAACCGGGTTTATCGACCCTCAATGACAACGACACCGACTACCGCGTCCTGAATGCGCCGTTGTTTGTGGACAAACCTGACTCACCGCAATTGACCCTGCTGCTGGACATCACCCATCACCAGCATTTTCTGCAACGCATGCAACACCTGATCTGGCTCACCGTGGGGTTGTCCGCCCTGGCCACGGCACTGCTCGGTGCCTGGGCGGCGCGTAGCGGGTTGCGTCCATTGCGCCGCATGAGTGCGGTCGCCTGCGGTGTTTCGGCGCAATCGCTCAACGCTCGCCTGCCCGAAGACGACATGCCGCCAGAACTCGCGGAAATGGCCCACCACTTCAACGCCATGCTTGGACGCCTCGACGACTCGTTTCAGCGGCTCTCGGCGTTTTCCGCCGACATCGCCCATGAACTGCGCACGCCGCTGTCGAACCTGCTGACCCACACCCAGGTCACCCTCACCCGCCCAAGGCCCATCGAGGATTACCGCGAAGCGCTGCACAGCAACCTCGAAGAACTGCAATGGATGGCGCAATTGGTCAACGACATGTTGTACCTGGCCAAGGCTGACCATGGCTTGTTGATGCCAAAGAGAGAACCGCTGGAACTGGCGGACGAAGTGAATGTGTTGCTGGAGTTTTTTGCGCCACTGGCCGAAGACGCTCGGGTGACGTTGAGTCGCGAAGGTCATGCGCGCATGGAGGGTGACCGGAGCATGTTGCGGCGAGCGCTTTCGAATTTGCTGGATAACGCGTTGCGATTTACACCGGCAGAGGGCGAGGTACGGGTGCGGATTATCGAGCAGTCTGGAGGTTTGAGTCTGACGATTGAGAACAGCGGCGAAGGCATTGACGGGGCATTGCTGCCGCGCTTGTTTGATCGCTTCTACCGGGCGGATCCGGCCCGACAGGAAGGCAGCAGTGAACATGCGGGGTTGGGATTGGCGATTACCCAGTCGATCGTTCGTGCCCATGGTGGGCAGATTCGTTGCGAATCGGAGAGTGGGTGGACGCGGTTTGTGATTGAGTTGCCGAAAGGGGATTGAGGCCAGCAGGTTCGACCCCTTCGCGAGCAAGCCCGCTCCCACATTGTATCTGGGTCGATCACAATATTTGTGACCGTCACAGATCCAATGTGGGAGCGGGCTTGCTCGCGAACGCGGTATCAGGACCTACGAATACCGCAACGCGTGAGCCGGTTCGATCTTCGCCGCACGCCAAGCCGGGTAAACCGTGGCAAGGAAGCTCAACACAAACCCCGCCGAGCAGATCAACAACACATCTGCGCCCTGCAATTCCGAAGGCAGGTTGCTGACGAAATACACATCGGAACTGAAGATGTGCTGCCCGCTCACCCGCTCCACCCAGCCGACCAGCTCACTGACGTTCAGCGCGGCAATCACGCCGAGCACGCCGCCGATCAACGTGCCGACCACCCCGATCAGCGTGCCCTGAACCATGAAGATCGCCATGATCTGGCGCGGCGTGGCGCCGATGGTGCGCAGGATCGCGATGTCCGCGCCCTTGTCATTCACCACCATGATCAGGGTGGCGATGATGTTGAACGCCGCCACCGCAACGATCATCAGCAACAATAGGCCGATCATGGTTTTTTCCATTTTCATCGCGCTGAACAGACTGCCCTGGGTGTGGGTCCAGTCGTCAGCCTTGTAAGCCGCGCCCAAGCCGCCAGCAATGTCGCTGGAAACCTGCGGCGCCGCATACAGATCCTTCACCGCCAGGCGCACGCTCTGCACCTGATTCGGCTCCCAATGCTGCATTTGCGCAGCATCGGCAACATGGATCAGCGCCATCGAGCCATCCAGCTCGGCACCCACCTTGAACACGCCCACCACGTTCAGTCGCTGCATGCGCGGGGTAATTCCGCCCGGCGCGTTGCTGACTTCCGGCACGATCAGGGTGATCTTGTCGCCGACATTCAAGCGGAAACGCCGCGCCGTGATCTCGCCGATCACTACGCCGAACTCGCCCGGCTTCAAGGCATCGAGACGCCCCTGAACGATGTGCTGGGCAACGATCGAGACCTTGCCCTCGAGCGCCGGATCGACACCGCTGACCTGGATCGGCTGCATCGTGCCTTTATAGGAGAGCATGCCTTCCATCTCGGTGAAGGGCACGGCGGCGGTCACTTCCGGGTTTTTCATCGCGGCGGCCGCCACCGGCTGCCAATCGTCGATCGGGTTGACGCCGACGATGGTCGCGTGGGGCACCATACCGAGGATGCGCGAGCTCATTTCGCGCTGGAACCCGTTCATCACCGACAACACCACGATCATCGCCAGGACACCGAGGGCGAGGCCGATCATCGAGGTCATCGAGATGAACGAAACAAAGCGATTGCGGCGCTTGGCGCGGGTATAGCGCGTGCCGATAAAGATCGATAACGGTCTGAACATTCGCTGGGGCACCGTATAAAAACAAAAAGACCCGACGTCTTTTCTGACATCGGGTTTCGACCAATCAGATAGGCGTCAGGCAACCTTCCTGCAAATGCAGGACGCGATCCATCTGGCGAGCCAGGCTCATGTCGTGGGTCACCACCAGGAACGCCGTGCGCATCGAGGTGCTGAGTTCCAACATCAAATCCTGAATGCCCTGAGCGGTGTGGGAGTCGAGGTTGCCGGTCGGCTCGTCGAGCATCACCAAGCCAGGCTTGTTTACCAGGGCGCGGGCGATGGCCACACGCTGGCGCTCGCCTCCGGACAATTCCGCCGGTTTGTGTTCTAGGCGATGGCCCAGCCCTACCCGCTCAAGCAATGCCGTCGCACGCTGGCGCGCTTCCGGGATTGCGGTCTTACCGATAAGCAGTGGCATGCAGACGTTTTCCAGCGCGGTGAACTCCGGCAGCAAGTGGTGGAACTGGTAAACGAAACCCAGCGACCGGTTGCGCAGCAGGCCACGATTCTTCTCGCTCAATGCCGACAGCTCTTCGCCGTCAAGCCAGACGCTGCCCTTGGTTGGCGTATCGAGACCACCCAACAGGTTGAGCAAGGTACTTTTGCCCGACCCCGAGGTGCCGACAATCGCTACGCGCTCACCCGGATGCAGCTCCAGCTGCAGACCGGCCAACACTTCAACCGACTCCGGGCCTTCCTCGTAGGATTTGCCCAGGTTGCGGCAGCTCAAGATTGCTTTATCACTCATGCCCGACTCACTCATAACGTAGCGCCTCCGCAGGCTGGGTGCGCGCGGCACGCCAGGCTGGATACAGGGTGGCGAGGAAACTCAGGACCAACGCGGCGGCGCAGACCATCAACACATCCTGGCTCTGCACTTGCGACGGCAGGTAATCGATGAAGTACACGTCGGCGTTGAGGAATTTGTGGCCGATCAAGCCTTCGAGGGCCGAGATCGCGGCGCTGACGTTCAGCGCGGCGAAGATCCCGACCACGGCGCCGATCAGCGTGCCGAACACGCCAATGACAGTGCCCTGCACCATGAAGATCGCCATGATCGAACGCGGCGTGGCGCCGAGGGTACGCAAAATCGCGATATCGCCCTTCTTGTCGTTCACCACCATCACCAGCGTGGAAATGATGTTGAACGCAGCGACGGCAACGATCAGCAGCAACAGCAAGCCGATCATGGCTTTTTCCATGCGGATCGCCTGATACAGATTGCCGTGGGTGCGGGTCCAGTCGCGGGCGTAGAAATGGTCCTCGCCGAGCTGCTGGGCGATGTTCCACGCAGTGCGTGGCGCCTGGAACAGGTCGTCGAACTTCAGGCGGATGCCCTGCACCTGATCCGGCTTCCAGCGGTGCAGCTTCGCCAGGTCCTGCAGGTTGGTGACGCCCAGGTATCCGTCGATCTCGCCGGCACCGACATGGAAGATGCCGACCACGGTGAAGCGTTTCATGCGCGGGAACATGCCGGCCGGGGTCACGGTGACTTCCGGCGCGACGAAGGTCAGCTTGTCGCCGATGGCCGCGCCGAGCTTGGCGGCCGCCTTGTCACCGATGACGATGCCGAAACTGCCGGGCGCGAGGTCATCGAGTTTTCCCTGCAGCATGAACTTGTCAATGATCGACACCTGGCGTTCGAGCGCCGGGTCGATGGCATTGAGCAGCACTTTGGAGACCTTGCCGTTGTTGGTCAGCAAACCCTGCATCTGGGTAAACGGCGCCACAGCCGTCACCTGCGGGTTCTGCCTGACCTTGGCGGCGAGGTCCTGCCAGTCGCTGATCGGCTCGCCGGACTCGATGGTCGCGTGGGGCACCATGCCCAACACGCGAGTGCGCATTTCATGATCGAAGCCGTTCATGACCGACAGCACGACGATCATCACGATCACGCCAAGGGCAAGACCGATCATTGAAGTCAGGGAAATGAACGACACAAAATGATTGCGACGCTTTGCACGGGTATAACGCGTGCCAATAAATACGAAGAGAGGTCTGAACATGTCGGGGCTTGTTCGGAGGGAAAAGGAACGTCCTTGTGGCGGGGGTCGATAACCAGCTTTACACTCAGACCACCGCCGCTACCATGGGTTCGCCATGTCGACATTAGATGAAGAAGATCGCCGCGAATACTACCGTATCGAGGACACGATCGCACTGGAAATTCGGCCCCTGTCCGCTCCCGAAGCCGCAGGCCAGGAAGTGTTGCAGGATGCTTCCCCACTCTTCAACCTGCTCAGCGAATTGCACCTGAGCGAATTCGAATCGCAACACCTGTTGCGCCAGATCAGCGAGCGCGACCGCAACCTCGCGGCGTTCCTGAAATCCCAGAACAAACGTATCGACCTGCTCAGCCAGGTGATCGCCATCACCGTGCTCGGGCAGATCGGCGAGCCGCAGCCCGTGATCATCTCCGAGGGTGGTGTCGACTTCCAGCACCCGACACCGATTGCCGCGGGCACGCACCTGTCGGTGAAACTGGTGCTGATGCCGCAAGCCCTCGGTTTGTTGCTGCGCGCGCGCGTTACCCATTGCGATCGCAAGGGTGAAGGCTACGACGTCGGCACCGAGTTCGAACATCCGACCGATGCCCAGCGTCAACTGCTGGCCCGCTACATTTTGCAGAAGCAGGCCCAGGAACGACGTCTGGCCCGCGAAAACGAATCAGGCATTTAATTTAAGGAAGAACCGTGACCCTCATCTACGGCCATCGCGGCGCCAAGGGCGAAGCACCGGAAAACACCCTGACCAGCTTTCAGGAATGCCTCAAGCACGGCGTACGTCGCTGCGAACTGGACCTGCATCTGTCCAAGGACAACGAGTTGATGGTCATTCACGACCCGACGCTCAAGCGCACCACTGACCGACGCGGCAAGGTGGTCGAGCACACGGCGGCAGAGCTGGTGACCTACGACGCACGCAAGGGCGGCCCGGGCTGGATCAAGCCGTGCCCGATTCCGACGCTGGAAGAATTGTTCGAGAAATGCGACTTCGAGCACTGGCAGCTGGAAGTCAAAAGCGCTTCACGCACCCGCGCCGCGACGACAGTACTGGCGATTCGCGAAATGGCTCAGCGTTTCGGCATGCTCGACAAGGTCACCATCACCTCGAGTTCGCGAGAAGTGTTGAAAGCGGCTTTGGACCTGGTGCCGGACGTGTCCCGCGGACTGGTGGCCGAATACGCCTGGCTCGACCCGCTGAAGGTCGCGCAAAGCTATGGCTGTGAGATTCTGGCGCTGAACTGGACCCTGTGTACGCCGGAACGCCTGCAGAAGGCGCAGCGTCAGGGGCTGCATGTGTCGGTATGGACAGTCAACGAGCCCGCGCTGATGCGCAGACTCGCCGACTTCGGCGTTGACAGCCTGATTACAGACTTTCCCGGTTTGGCCACTGCCACGCTCGAGAATTGCTGAAATCGGTCTCCCCGGCCGGCTCAGGCCACCGGCCGGAGCCGCTCAAAAAAGCCGGTTGAGGCCATCGTACGCCGCTACCCGATAGGCTTCGGCCATGGTCGGGTAGTTGAACGTGGTGTTGACGAAGTACTTCAGCGTGTTCAGTTCACCCGGCTGGCTCATGATCGCCTGACCGATGTGCACGATCTCCGACGCCTGATAACCGAAGCAGTGAACACCCAGCACTTCCAGCGTCTCGCGATGGAACAGAATCTTCAGCATGCCCTGAGGCTCGCCGGCAATCTGCGCACGCGCCATGCTCTTGAAGAATGCCTTGCCGACTTCGTAAGGCACCTTGGCCTGCGTCAGCTCCTGCTCGTTCTTGCCGATCGAGCTGATCTCCGGAATGGTGTAGATGCCGGTCGGCACGTCGTTGACGAAGCGCCAGCTGTTGTTATCGACGATGCTGCCAGCGGCCGAACGGCCCTGGTCGTGCGCGGCACTGGCCAGGCTCGGCCAGCCAATCACGTCACCGGCGCCATAAATGTTCGGCACGCAGGTGCGATAAGCCTCGTCGACTTCGATCTGGCCACGGCTGTTGACCTTCACGCCGATGTTTTCCAGACCCAGCTGATCAGTGTTGCCGGTTCGGCCGTTGCACCAGAGCAAGGCGTCGGCCTTGATCTTCTTGCCGGACTTGAGGTGCAGGATCACGCCGTTGTCCACGCCTTCGACGCGGTCGTAGTCTTCGTTGTGGCGAACCGTGATGTTGTTGTTGCTGAAGTGGTAGCTCAGCGCCTGGGAAATTTCCGAGTCGAGGAAGCTCAGCAACTGGCCACGGTTGTCCACCAGCTCAACCAGCACGCCCAGGCCGCTGAAGATCGAGGCGTATTCACAACCGATCACGCCAGCGCCGTAAACGATGAGTTTGCGCGGGGTATGGCCGAGGCTGAGGATGGTGTCGCTATCGTAGATACGCGGGTGATGGAAATCGATGTCCGCCGGGCGATAAGGACGCGAGCCGGTGGCGATGATGATGTGCTTGGCCACCAGTTTTTCGACCACGCCGTTGGCGCAGACCACTTCGATGGTCTGCTCGTCGGCGAAGCTGCCGGTACCGAAGAATACGTCGACGCGGTTACGGGCGTAGTAGCCGGTACGCGAAGCGACTTGTTTGGAAATGACTTTCTCGGCGCTTTTCAGCACGTCCGGGAACGAGAACCAGCGCGGCTCACCAATGGCCCGGAACATCGGGTTGGTGTTGAACTGCATGATCTGCCGGACCGAGTGACGCAGTGCCTTGGACGGGATGGTGCCCAGGTGGGTGCAGTTGCCGCCGACCTGGCGACGGCTATCAACCATCGCCACCTTGCGCCCTGCTTTGGCGGCGTTCATTGCCGCGCCTTCTCCCGCCGGGCCGGAACCCAGCACCACCACGTCGTAGTTGTAGACAGCCATGCGTACTCCTCAGAACAGGCCGCGGCGCCCTCGGCACCTGCGGCTAAATCACGCCGATCTGCGGCGTGAAGGAACAATTTGGGGCCAGTGCAGAACCCGGACACAGTCTATAGAAGCGTCAACGCCGCGCACATTAACCCTTGGTCGCGTCGTAGGCTACTTTTGCCTGCACTACAACGCCAGTCTTCAATGCGCAAATCGCCGTAATCATTCGGTTTTTCCGCCACTGAGGCGTTCAAAAGCCTGATTGGTTCGTGTGACGAAACCTGTATCGGCACGAATCACAAAGAATGCACCGATATTGTGAGTTTCGGCATAGTCCCAACCCCGCTCAGGACCGAGAATCAGCAACAGCGTCGATAGGCCATCGGCCATTAACGCTGAAGGATGAATCACCGTGACTGACGCCAGGGCGTGCGCGACCGGCGCACCGGTGCGGGCGTCGAAGGTGTGGGAATAGCGCTTGCCGTCCTGCTGAAAATAATTGCGATAGTCACCAGAGGTGGACAATCCGTAGCCGTCGACTGCGATGATTTTTTGCGTCACCTGTTCGTCGTCCCGAGGTTCTTCCAGCGCGATCTTCCAGGCTGAGCCATCGAGCTTTTTGCCCGTCGCCTTGAGCTCGCCAGTGACTTCGACCAGGTAACTGTCGATGCCCAATACCTCTAGCCTCCCGGCAATCCGGTCGACAGCATAGCCAGCGGCGAGACTGTTGAAGTCGACTTCCACCGGCGCATCCTTACACAACCGATCGCCGTCAATGCTCAAGTGACCATGCCCAACACGCTGTCGCATCAGGGCCAAGGCGTCGGCGGTCGGCACTTTTTCTTCCCGGGACTGGGGTCCGAATCCCCACAGGTTGAGCAACGGCTCTACCGTCAAGTCGAAGGAGCCGTCGCTTTGGGATGACAACTGCTCACCCACACGGATCAATTCGAGCACAGGGCCAGGCATGACCTGACAATGACCGGCCGGCAGTGCGTTGAAGCGTACGGTGTCCGAGTCGCTGCGATAGGTCGAGAATTGTCGATCCACTTCGGCGAGGATGTTTTCTACGTCGACCTGCACCGCTTTCGGCCCCGGCGTGGAGGCATGTCTGACGTATTGAATGGAATAGCGACTGCCCATGGTCGGGCCGTCAAAGCGCTCCAGGCTCTCGCCGCTGCCGCAACCGGACAAAACGCCGGCCAACACCACAAGTCCACCCCACCGTCCAGTTAACAAATCTTCATCTCCCCTCAAAACCACGCCCGCCATTATGGGCCTCAGAGCGCATGGGAGCGAGGTCTGCCAGTGCCCGCCAGCAAGACGCAAAACCTGTGGGAGCGAGACCGTCTCGCGCCCATCGGTTCAGCGTTTCAAACAAGATTTATCAGCGTGAGTACCTACAAATGCCTTCCAATACGAGCAAAGGCAAAGCGATTTTTCGCGTTGTCAGCGGCAATTTTCTCGAGATGTTCGACTTTATGGTCTACGGCTTTTACGCCACGGCCATCGCCAAAACCTTCTTCCCTGCCGACAGCGCTTTCGCTTCGTTGATGCTATCGCTGGCCACGTTTGGTGCCGGGTTCCTCATGCGTCCGCTCGGTGCGATTTTCCTCGGCGCCTACATCGACCGTCATGGTCGTCGCAAAGGGCTGATCATCACCCTCGCGATGATGGCTGCCGGTACGGTGTTGATTGCCTGTGTGCCGGGTTACGCCACGCTGGGCGTGGCCGCGCCGCTAATCGTGCTATTCGGCCGACTGCTGCAAGGTTTCTCGGCCGGCGTGGAGCTGGGCGGTGTATCGGTGTATCTCGCGGAGATTTCCACACCGGGTCGCAAAGGCTTCTTCGTCAGCTGGCAGTCCGCCAGCCAGCAAGCGGCGGTGGTTTTCGCCGGCCTGCTGGGGGTTGCCTTGAATCACTGGCTCAGCCCGGAAGAAATGGGTGACTGGGGCTGGCGCGTACCCTTCCTGATCGGATGCATGATCGTGCCGGTGATCTTCGTGATTCGTCGTTCGCTGGAAGAAACGCCTGAGTTCCAGGCACGTAAACACCGCCCTACCCTGCGGGAAATCGTCCGCTCGATCGGTCAGAACTTTGGCATTGTCATCGCCGGTATGGCGCTGGTGGTGATGACGACCGTTTCGTTTTACCTGATCACCGCCTACACCCCGACCTTTGGCAAAGCCGAACTGCATTTGTCGGATCTGGATGCGTTGCTGGTGACGGTGTGTATCGGTCTGTCGAACTTCTTCTGGTTGCCAGTGATGGGCGCTGTGTCCGACAAGATCGGGCGAAAACCCCTGCTTCTCGCTGCGACCATCCTGGCGATTCTCACCGCCTACCCCGCCCTGTCGTGGCTGGTGGCGAACCCGAGTTTCAGCCATTTGCTGATTGTCGAATTGTGGCTGTCGTTCCTGTATGGCTCATACAACGGTGCCATGGTCGTGGCGCTGACCGAGATCATGCCGGTGGAAGTTCGCACGACCGGCTTCTCTTTGGCCTACAGCCTGGCGACGGCGACCTTCGGTGGATTTACACCGGCAGCCTGTACGTACCTGATTCATGTGCTGGACAATAAGGCTGCGCCGGGGATCTGGCTCAGTGGTGCAGCAGTGCTGGGGTTGATTGCGACGCTGGTGCTGTTCAAAGGCAATCGGCATGAACTGCGGACGGCGCAAGCAGCCGTTGTCGGCGGCGCCTGACAGATCGCTTTCGCGAGCGACCCCGCTCCACAGGGTTCTTTGGTGCTCACACCATTGTGATCACGCAGAGGCCCACTGTGTGCGGGCTTACTCGCGAAGAGGCCAGCACAAGCAACACATCTGCAACTGACTAAACCCGCACAAACAAAAACGCCCCGACCAAAGTCGGGGCGTTTTCATTGTCAGCTAAGGCTTAGCGCGGGAACGCTGGCGGGTTTACACCGGCCATGTCTTCCATCACGCGAACCACCTGGCAGCTGTAACCGAACTCGTTGTCGTACCAAACGTACAGAACAACGCGGTTGTCTTGGGTGATGGTTGCTTCAGCATCCACAACACCTGCGTGGCGCGAGCCAACGAAGTCGGTGGAAACCACTTCCTGCGAATTGACGAAGTCGATTTGCTTGTGCAGATCGGAGTGCAGCGCCATGTAACGCAGGTAGTCGTTCATCTCTTCGCGGGTTGCGGCTTTCTCAAGGTTCAGGTTGAGAATGGCCATCGACACGTTTGGCGTCGGAACACGGATCGCGTTACCGGTCAGCTTGCCGGCCAGCTCAGGCAGGGCCTTGGCAGCAGCGGTGGCAGCACCGGTCTCGGTGATCACCATGTTCAGCGCGGCGCTACGGCCACGGCGATCGCCCTTGTGGAAGTTGTCGATCAGGTTCTGGTCGTTGGTGTACGAGTGAACGGTTTCGACGTGACCGTTGATGATGCCGAACTTGTCATTCACAGCCTTGAGCACCGGCACGATGGCGTTGGTGGTGCAGGAGGCGGCGGACACGATCTTGTCTTCAGCGGTGATTTCACCGTGGTTGATGCCGTGAACGATGTTCTTCAGTTTGCCTTTGCCAGGCGCGGTCAGAACAACGCGGTCGATACCCGGGCACGCCAGGTGCTGACCCAGGCCATCGGCGTCACGCCATACACCGGTGTTGTCCACCAGCAGCGCGTCTTTGATGCCGTACTGGGTGTAATCCACCTCGGTCGGGTTCTTCGCGTAGATCACCTGGATCAGGTTACCGTTGGCGGTAATGGTGTTGTTTTCTTCGTCGATGACGATGGTGCCGTTGAACGGACCGTGTACCGAATCGCGACGCAACAGGCTGGCGCGCTTGACCAGGTCGTTCTCGGCGCCTTTACGCACCACGATGGCACGCAGGCGCAGGCCGTCGCCGCCACCGGTTTTTTCGATCAGGATGCGCGCCAGCAGACGGCCGATACGACCGAAGCCGTACAAGACAACGTCGGTGCCTTTGCGAGCGGAGGCATTTTGCTGGCCAACTACGTCCGCCAGTTCTTCACGGACGAACTGCTCGGCAGTGCGGCCATTGCCTTCGACGCGGAATTTGAACGCCAACTTGCCCAGGTCTACCGAAGCCGCGCCGAGCTTGAGCTCGCTCATGGCTTTAAGCAGAGGGAATGTTTCGTGGACGGAGAGTTCGCTATCGTCGGAAGAACGATGGCGAGCAAAGCGGTGAGCTTTGAGAATCGCGATGACAGACTGGTTGATCAGGCTGCGGCCATAGATCGAGCTCACCACGTTATTATTGCGGTAGAGCTGACCGATAAGCGGAATCATCGCTTCTGCGAGTGCTTCACGGTCGATCCATTCACCAAGACACTGGTCGGGCTTCTGAGTCACGGGAACCTTCCACATGTAGGGGCAGAAAAAAGGGGCTACATTATGCCGCCGAGTGCTCCCCGTAGCAATGCGCGCCTGTCGTGCGAGCCGTAACAAATTTCCGTTCAAAAAAATCACGCGCCGCTAAAGCCCAGTAAAACCGCGGCTTTCAGCGCAGTCAATTTTTTGGAGACAGCGCCGTCTTATCCGTAACCCTCCGTAACACTCGACCGTTTTGCCACTACATAATCAGTGATTCCCAGTAAAAAACTGCCCGGATTTTGTCTTTACCACTACATTTCGCCGAACCTGCGTAATAGACACAGTCAGCAACTGACAGGCGGCACTCGGGGCCGCTACAATTACCGACTTTGTCGCAACGCTTGGAGCTCAACCTTCCGTGCCCGTTCTGCGTCTACCGCTTCTCCCTGCCGCGGCAGGTAAACAGCACTGGGGCAACCTGCCCGGTGCCGCCCTGAGCCTGGCTATCGCCGAGGCTGCCAGCGCTGCCAAGCGCTTTACCCTGCTGCTGACCGCCGACAGCCAAAGTGCCGAACGGCTGGAACAGGAGCTGAGTTTCTTCGCCCCGGATTTGCCGGTGCTGCATTTCCCGGACTGGGAAACCCTGCCCTACGATCTGTTCTCGCCGCACCAGGACATCATTTCCCAGCGCATCGCTGCCCTTTACCGGTTGCCGGAGCTGAGCCATGGCGTGCTGGTGGTGCCGATCACCACAGCCCTGCATCGCCTGGCACCGACCAAGTTCCTGCTCGGCAGCAGCCTTGTGCTGGACGTCGGCCAGAAGCTCGATGTCGAGCAGATGCGCACCCGGCTCGAGGCCAGCGGTTATCGCTACGTCGACACCGTGTACGAGCACGGCGAATTCACCGTCCGCGGCTCATTGATCGATCTGTTCCCGATGGGCAGCAAACTGCCCTTCCGGATCGACCTGTTCGACGACGAAATCGAAACGTTGCGTACATTCGATCCGGAAAACCAGCGCTCCATCGACAAGGTGGACACGGTTCGTCTGTTGCCGGCTCGCGAGTTTCCACTGCAAAAAGACGCGGTCACCCGTTTCAAGGCACGCTTTCGCGAGCGCTTCGATGTCGACTTCCGTCGCTGCCCGATCTTCCAGGATCTGAGCAGCGGGATTACGCCGGCGGGTATCGAGTACTACCTGCCGCTGTTCTTCGACGAAACCTCGACGCTGTTCGATTACCTGCCCCAGGACACGCAGGTGTTTTCCCTGCCGGGCATCGAGCAGGCGGCGGAGAATTTCTGGAACGACGTGCGCAATCGGTATGAAGAGCGCCGCGTCGATCCCTCTCGTCCTTTATTACCACCGGCCGAGCTATTCCTGCCGGTGGAAGATTGCTTTGCCCGCCTGAAGAACTGGCCGCGTGTGGTGGCCAGTCAGCAGGATGTTGAAACCGGTGTCGGCCGCGAGCGCTTCCCGGCGCGGGAGCTGCCGAACCTGGCCATCGAGGCCAAGGCAACGCAACCACTGGCGGCGCTGGCGGGTTTCCTCGACGAGTTCCCCGGTCGCGTGCTGTTCACCGCCGAGTCCGCGGGCCGTCGTGAAGTGCTGCTGGAACTGCTGGAGCGCCTGAAGCTGCGACCGAAAACCGTCGACAGCTGGCCGGACTTCGTCGCGAGCAAGGAACGCCTGGCGATTACCATTGCGCCGCTCGACGAAGGCTTGGTGCTTGACGATCCGGCCTTGGCGCTGGTGGCTGAAAGCCCGCTGTTCGGTCAGCGCGTCATGCAGCGCCGTCGCCGCGAAAAACGCGCCGACGCCAACAACGACGCCGTGATCAAAAACCTCACCGAGCTGCGTGAAGGCGCGCCGGTGGTACACATCGATCACGGCGTCGGCCGCTACCTCGGGTTGGCGACGCTGGAAATCGACGATCAGGCCGCTGAGTTCCTGACCCTGCAATACGCCGAAGGCGCCAAGCTTTACGTGCCGGTCGCCAACCTGCATCTGATCGCCCGGTATACCGGCAGCGACGATGCCTTGGCTCCGCTGCACCGTCTCGGCTCGGAAACCTGGCAAAAAGCCAAACGCAAGGCCGCCGAACAGGTGCGCGACGTGGCGGCCGAATTGCTCGACATTTATGCCCGCCGCGCCGCTCGCGAAGGTTATGCCTTCGAAGATCCGAAAGCCGATTACGCCACCTTCAGCGCCGGTTTCCCGTTCGAAGAAACCCCGGACCAGCAAACCACCATCGACGCAGTGCGCGCCGACATGCTCGCGCCGAAACCGATGGACCGACTGGTCTGCGGCGACGTCGGTTTCGGCAAGACCGAAGTGGCGATGCGCGCAGCGTTCATTGCCGTGCACGGCGGTCGCCAAGTGGCGATCCTGGTGCCGACCACCCTGCTCGCCCAGCAGCACTACAACAGTTTCCGCGACCGCTTCGCCGACTGGCCGGTGACCGTGGAAGTGATGAGCCGTTTCAAGTCGACCAAGGAAGTGAACGCCGCCGTGGCGGACCTCGCCGAAGGCAAGATCGACATCGTCATCGGCACGCACAAACTGCTGCAAGATGATGTGAAGATCAAAAACCTCGGGCTGGTGATCATCGACGAAGAGCACCGCTTCGGCGTCCGTCAGAAAGAACAGCTCAAGGCGCTGCGCAGCGAAGTCGACATCCTCACCCTGACCGCCACGCCGATTCCGCGCACGCTGAACATGGCGGTGTCGGGCATGCGCGACCTGTCGATCATCGCCACGCCGCCGGCCCGTCGCCTGTCGGTGCGGACCTTCGTCATGGAGCAGAACAAGAGCACGGTCAAAGAGGCCCTGCTGCGTGAACTGCTGCGTGGCGGTCAGGTTTACTACCTGCACAATGACGTGAAAACCATCGAGAAATGCGCCGCAGACCTCGCCGAACTGGTGCCGGAAGCACGGATCGGCATCGGCCACGGGCAAATGCGCGAACGCGAACTCGAACAAGTGATGAGCGACTTCTACCACAAGCGCTTCAACGTGCTGATCGCCTCGACCATCATCGAGACCGGCATCGACGTGCCGAGTGCCAACACCATCATCATCGAGCGTGCCGACAAATTCGGCCTGGCGCAGCTGCACCAGTTGCGCGGCCGCGTCGGTCGCAGTCACCACCAGGCTTACGCGTACCTGCTGACACCGCCGCGTCAGCAAATCACTCCGGATGCAGAAAAGCGCCTGGAAGCAATTGCCAATACCCAGGACCTCGGCGCGGGTTTCGTGCTCGCCACCAACGACCTGGAAATCCGTGGCGCCGGCGAACTGCTCGGCGACGGTCAGAGCGGGCAGATCCAGGCCGTCGGTTTCACCCTGTACATGGAGATGCTCGAGCGCGCGGTGAAGTCGATCCGCAAGGGTGAACAGCCGAATCTCGATCAGCCGCTGGGCGGTGGTCCGGAAGTCAATTTGCGCGTACCGGCGCTGATTCCCGAAAGCTACTTGCCGGACGTGCATGCCCGACTGATTCTGTACAAACGCATTGCCTCGGCCACTGATGAGGAAGGCCTCAAGGACTTGCAAGTCGAGATGATCGATCGTTTCGGTCTGCTGCCGGAGCCGACCAAGAACCTGATGCGCATCACGGCGCTGAAGTTGCAGGCCGAAGTGCTGGGCATCAAGAAAGTCGACGGCGGCCCGCAAGGTGGTCGAATCGAGTTCGCGGCGCAGACACCGGTCGATCCGCTGACACTGATCAAACTGATTCAGGGCCAGCCTAAACGCTACAAATTCGAGGGCGCCACGATGTTTAAATTCATGGTCCCGATGGAGCGCCCGGAAGAGCGCTTTAATACTGTAGAGGCACTGCTTGAATGCCTCATTCCGAAAACTGCTTGAAGGACGCCGCATGCGCCTGTTTCGCTCACTGACTTTGCTGATGACCCTGGCCGCCCCCACGGCGTTTGCCGATGACCTGTATCAGATTGAAATGATTCTGGTCCGGCAGAACGCTGTGCCTGCCATTGTCAGCAAAGCCGCGCCGGAAGACTGGGCTGCCGGTGCCCAACCCATCAGCAAGGACAGCCTGCGCACGCCGAGCCTGAATAGCGAAGTGGAAAAACTCACCGCCAGCAACGAATACACGGTGTTGCTGCACAAAGCCTGGCAACAGAACCTCGGCGAAGAAGCCAGTAAGATTGCAATCAGCGATGGCAAGGAACAGTTCGGCCAGTTCCCGATCGAGGGCACGCTGAATCTGAAACTGGGGCGCTTCACCGACGTTGACGCCGACTTCTGGGTCAACCAGATCGACGCCAACGGCATGGTCACCGCCAGCGAACGCCTCAAACAGGAAAGCCACACCAAGAACGGCCAGTTGAACTTCCTCGACAACGGTCACCTCGGCCTGCTGATCAAGATCACCTCGCTCACCGCCCCTGCGCCTCGGCCAGTCCCCGATGAAATACCGGACTGATTGAAGTCCTTATGCCTGCGACCCTGAGCAAACCCCTGGCACCTTCATGGGTCAGCCGATTCAAGGAACAAAGTCTGGAGCGTGGCCGCCGCTACGCCCTGGAAAACCGCGTCAGGATCGTCGAGGTCGGCGACGCCACGATCACAGCAGCTTGCGAAGGCTCTGGCGGTAACGTTTACCGTCAGACCATTCGCCTGCGAGAGTCGGCTAAATCCACTTTGCTGATGGTCGATGCCACGTGTACCTGCCCGGTCCGCAGCAACTGCAAACATTGCGCAGCGGTGCTGCTGAAGGTGCAGGAAACCCTCGCCTACCCCGCCGCCGCGCAAGACGCCGAACTGCTGGAAAAACTGCAGGCGGTACTGGAAAACCGCAGCCCGAAAGCGCCGCCGCAAGTGCTGGTGGACAATGTGCAGCCGGTGCCGCGCCTGTGGCTGGCGAGCATCGAGTTCAGCGCCTTCGAACCGCGTAACGGCAAAATGCAGCGCTACATCCAGCATCGTGCGGCGCTGTCCTTCAGTTATCTCGATGAATACGTTTCCGGGCAGAAGAACGCCGACGTCCTGATTCGTCAGGAGACGCAGACATTACGGATTAAACGCCACCCGGAAGTCGAACAGGCCTACAGGGAACAACTGCGAATCCTCGGCTTCAAGGTCGCCACTCGTCAAAGTAAAGCCCTGCCGGAAAGTGCCGGTGAACTCTACGAGATGGTCAACGACAGCGCCTGGCTGACCTTCACCCTCAATGAGCTGCCGAAGCTGCGCACTCAAGGCTGGGAGTTGCAGATCGATGAGGATTTCGGCTTCGACCTGACCGCCGTGGACGACTGGTACGCCACCGTCGAGCAGGCGCCGGAGCGCGACTGGTTCGATCTGGAGCTGGGAATCATCGTCAACGGCGAGCGCCTGAGCCTGCTGCCCATCCTGCTGAACCTGATGCGCTCCCACACCGAAATCCTCAACCCGGAACGCCTCGCCCGACGTCGCGACGACGAATTGATTTTGGTGAACATCCCCAACCGCCCGAACTCCGAGCATGGGCCGTTGCAAGTCGCCCTGCCATTTGGCCGCTTGAAACCGGTACTGGCGACCCTCGGCGAGTTCTACCTGCAAGAACCCGGCGAGACTACGCTGCGCCTGAGCAAGGCCGACGCCACGCGCCTGAATCCGCTGGAAGACCTGCCGTTGCTCTGGGAAGGTGGCGAGCAGATCCGCACGTTTGCCCAGCGCCTGCGGGACATCAAGGATTACACCGCGACCGCACCGGAAGGCTTGAACGCTACATTGCGCCCGTATCAGCTGGAAGGTTTGAGCTGGATGCAATCGCTGCGGCAACTCGAAGTCGGCGGGATTCTCGCGGACGACATGGGGCTGGGCAAAACCCTACAGACCCTGGCGCACGTTCTCAGCGAGAAAAACGCTGGTCGCCTTGATCGACCTTGCATGGTGGTGATGCCCACCAGCCTGATCCCGAACTGGCTCGACGAAGCAGCTCACTTCACGCCACAACTCAAAGTGCTGGCACTGTATGGCGCCAGTCGAAAGAAACATTTCGACACGCTGACCGATTACGACCTGATCCTGACCACCTATGCACTGCTGCCCAAAGACGTCGATCGCCTGGCCGCACAGCCGTTGCACGTCCTGGTGCTGGACGAAGCGCAGTACATAAAAAACCCCAACAGCAAGGCCGCCCAGGCTGCGCGCGAGCTGAATGCACGCCAGCGCCTTTGCCTGAGTGGCACGCCGCTGGAAAACCACTTGGGCGAACTGTGGTCGCTGTTTCACTTCCTGCTGCCCGGCTGGCTCGGCGATGTGAAGAGCTTCAACCGCGATTACCGCGTGCCGATTGAAAAGCGCGCCAGCGAGGTGCGACTTCAGCACTTGAATGGTCGGATCAAACCGTTTCTGTTGCGCAGGACCAAAGAGCAGGTGGCGACGGAGTTGCCGCCGAAGACCGAGATCATCCACTGGGTCGAGCTTAACGAAGCCCAACGCGATGTGTACGAGACCATGCGCCTGGCCATGGACAAGAAGGTGCGCGACGAAATCACCCGCAAGGGCGTGGCGCGCAGCCAGATCATCATTCTTGAGGCGCTGCTGAAGCTGCGTCAGGTGTGCTGCGATTTGCGCCTGGTCAACGACGCCGCGCTGCCGGCTCGCGGAAGCACCTCGGGCAAGCTCGATAGCCTCATGGAAATGCTGGAGGAGTTGTTCGAGGAAGGTCGACGGATTCTGCTGTTTTCGCAGTTCACTTCGATGCTGGCGTTAATCGAGGTCGAGTTGAAAAAACGCGGTGTTGAATATGCGTTGTTGACTGGGCAAACCCGTGACCGACGTTCTCCGGTGAAAGAATTCCAGAGCGGAAAGCGTCAGATCTTTCTGATCAGTTTGAAGGCAGGTGGTGTTGGCCTGAACCTGACCGAGGCGGACACGGTGATCCACTACGACCCGTGGTGGAACCCGGCGACGGAAAACCAGGCAACTGACCGTGCGTACCGCATTGGCCAGGAGAAACCGGTGTTCGTCTACAAGATGATTGCCCGAGGCACGGTGGAAGAGAAAATTCAGCACCTGCAGAAGGAAAAATCCGACCTGGCGGCAGGCGTGCTGGATGGGCGCAAGACCGGGGACTGGAAGTTGCAGAGTGATGATATTGAGGCGTTGTTTGCGCCGCTGCCGGAAAAGCTTGAGAAACGTTGAGATCCTCGGTGCCTGATCGGCCGCTTTCGCGAGCAAGCCCGCTCCCACATTAGATTTATGTTGTTCCCTTTAACGTGGGAAAACACAGATCCAATGTGGGAGCGGGCTTGCTCGCGAAGGGGTCAACCCGATGCAACTGATGTTCAGCCCTTCAACACCCGCGCCAACGTCGACTTGACCTTCCCCATCCCGTCATGCAAAGCCTGCTCGATCTCAGCCATGGTGATTACCGCCGTCGACTTGCCCGCCGCCGGGTTCACCACTAGCGCCAGGCAGGCATAATCCAGCTCCAGCTCACGCGCCAATGCTGCCTCCGGCATGCCGGTCATGCCGACGATGTCGCAGCCGTCACGCTCCAGGCGCGCAATCTCCGCCACCGTTTCCAGTCGTGGCCCCTGCGTGCAGGCATACACGCCATGACTGCTGTAGCCAACGCCTTCAGCCGCCAGCGCCGCGATCAATTGCTGGCGCAGCGCTTCGCTGTAGGGATAGCTGAAGTCGATGTGGGTGACGTGCTCCAGGTCATCGGCAAAATAGGTGTGTTCGCGGCCGCTGGTGTAGTCGATCAGCTGATGGGGCACGCAAAAATGTCCGGTGCCCATGGCGGCATGAATCCCGCCTACCGCATTGACCGCCAGGATCGCTTCGGCCCCGGCCTGTTTCAACGCCCAGAGGTTGGCGCGGTAGTTCACCTGATGCGGCGGAAAACGGTGCGGGTGCCCGTGACGTGCGAGGAACAACACTTCCTTGCCGGCGTATTCACCGATCTGCACGTCGGCCGAAGGTGCGCCATAAGGAGTGTCCACCGCCAATGATTGACGAATGCTCAGGCCTTCGAGTTGAGTCAGGCCGGTGCCACCAATAATCGCGTAAACCGTCATAACGTGAAGTCCTTATTCAATCAGTTGAGCGTCTTTGAGCGCGCCAATGGCTGTCAGCCAGCGCGGATCCTGGCGGTATTCAGTGCTGGCGTACGACTGGCCGCGCATGCGCGCAATGCGCTCGGACGGCTTGACCTTCAGACGCTGGGCGGCACTCAAGGCGAGTTCCGCAGCGGCGCGGTCGTTGCACACCAGCCCCATGTCACACCCGGCAGACAACGCGGCTTCGATACGGCTGGCGGCATCACCGACCACATGGGCGCCGGCCATCGACAGGTCGTCGCTGAAGATGACGCCATCGAACTGCAATTCGCCGCGCAGAATGTCCTGCAACCAGCGACGGGAGAAGCCGGCGGGCTGGGAGTCGACTTGCGGGTAAATGACGTGGGCCGGCATGACAGCGGCCAATTGCTTGCTCAAGCGGGCGAACGGCACCAGATCGTTGGCGCGGATCTCGTCGAGGCTGCGTTCGTCATTCGGGATCGCGACGTGGGAATCCGCCTCGGCCCAGCCGTGGCCGGGGAAATGCTTGCCGGTGGCAGCCATTCCCGCGCTGTTCATCCCACGGATAAATGCACCCGCCAGCAGCGCCGCGCGTTCCGGATCACCCTCGAACGAACGGGTGCCGACCACCGCGCTGCGCTGGTAATCCAGGTCCAGTACCGGGGCAAAGCTCAGGTCGAGACCGACGGCCAACACTTCGGTGGCCATGATCCAGCCGCACTGTTCGGCAAGGTATTCGGCATTCGGATTGTCAGCGATGGCACGCATGGCCGGCAGCCGTACAAAACCCTGACGCAAGCGCTGCACGCGACCGCCCTCCTGATCCACTGCCAGCAGCAGATCGGGGCGAATGGCGCGAATCGAGGCACTCAGTTCGCGCACCTGACGCGGGTGCTCGATGTTACGGGCAAAAATGATCAGGCCGCCCACTTCGGGCTGGCGCAACAATTGGCGATCCTCGGCCGTCAGCCAGGTACCGGCGACGTCCACCATCAACGAGCCTTGCAGGCCAGCAGTCATAGAGATTCCTTGATAACGATAAACCCGGCTCGCACGCATTCGCCGCCCTGGGCTGTGCCCGGCAGGTCGGCGATAAATATGGGGAGCGGGTTCAGAACGAGAGTCGGCATGGGCGGCTAGCTTAGCGGATGTCAGCTGCCGCGCCCACCCGTGTGCGGTTAAACCTTGGCGGCAACCTGTGTCGACTTGCTGCGCGGACGCAACTGCGCGGTGGCCATGGCCGTGTCGGTCACGCCGGTTTCGGCACGCATGCCAGCCGCCAGGAACGGCACCATCAGGCGCATTACTTGCTCGATGGAGGTGTTGACGCCGAAATCGGTTTCGGCAATCGCGCGCAAAGCCTTGATACCGGACATGCTGAACGCCGCAGCCCCCAGCATGAAGTGCACACGCCAGAACAGCTCGATCGGCGGAATGCGCGGCGCGGCTTCGTTGACCAGCATCATGTAGCGGCGGAATACCTTGCCGTACATGTCTTCGAGATACCGACGCAGGTGACCCTGGCTCTGGCTGAATGCCAGCCCCAGTAATCGCATGAAGATGGAGAGATCGTTGCCGCTGCGTGGCTGCACTACGAGGGCCTGTTCGACGAGGATTTCCAGCAGCTCTTCAAGTGTCGGCTTGTTCTCGGGCTTGGCCTGGCGCCGCTCCAGCTCTTTATCGAGGCTCAGGCAGAACGGTCCGAGAAAACGCGAGAAGACGGCTTGAATCAGCGCCTTCTTCGAGCCGAAGTGATAATTCACAGCCGCCAGGTTGACCCCGGCTTTGCTGGTAATCAAACGCAGTGAGGTTTCAGCAAAACCTTTTTCCGCGAACAACTGCTCTGCAGCATCGAGAATGCGTTCAACGGTTTCCGACTGGGCCATGGCTACTCCGCCTGACAAACACTTGTTTGAAACATACGTTTCAACCCTGGCCTTGTCAAGCCTGCCGGTTCGTTTCGGGAATGGTCAGTCAGCTATTTAACCATACATCTGCGCGGTGTTAATCAGCACACGGATTGACCGTCCGGCGGCCGGTAAAAAAAGGGGCATTGCCAAGACGCTTTCACTGTATATAATCCCAGTCACTGTATAAAAAGACAGAGCGATCAATATGCTAAAGCTGACGCCACGCCAAGCCGAGATTCTGACCTTCATCAAACGCTGCCTGGAAGATAACGGCTACCCGCCGACCCGCGCGGAAATCGCTCAGGAACTGGGTTTCAAGTCGCCCAACGCGGCAGAAGAGCATCTCAAGGCGCTGGCCCGCAAAGGCGCGATCGAGATGACGCCAGGCGCCTCCCGGGGCATCCGCATCCCTGGCTTCGAAGCCAAGGCAGACGAGTCCACCCTGCCAATCATTGGCCGGGTCGCTGCCGGTGCGCCAATCCTTGCCCAGCAGCACATCGAAGAGTCCTGCAACATCAATCCTGCGTTCTTCCACCCTCGCGCCGACTATTTACTGCGCGTTCACGGCATGAGCATGAAGGATGTCGGGATTTTCGATGGCGACCTGCTGGCCGTCCATACCACCCGCGAAGCCCGCAACGGCCAGATCGTGGTGGCGCGTATTGGCGACGAAGTGACAGTCAAACGCTTCAAGCGTGACGGCAGCAAAGTCTGGCTGATTGCCGAAAACCCTGAATTCGCCCCTATCGAAGTGAACCTGAAAGATCAGGAACTGGTGATCGAAGGCTTGAGTGTCGGCGTCATTCGCCGCTAAAGGAGGCTTTATGCAGTTCCCACACACATCACAGCAAGCCCAACTGCCGTTGTTCGAAGCTTTCATGGTGCAGCCGATGGCACCGATTCTGAAAGACGTGGTCGAGTCGCCCTGGAGCGCCGAACCTGAAGTTTTCAGCGAACTGTCACTGCGTGGTGCGGCCGGGAATTGCCTGAGTCTTCTGGCACCGATCCTCAGGGAGTTGAGCGAGGATCAGGATGCGCGCTGGCTGACACTGATCGCCCCGCCCGCCAGCCTGACACAAACCTGGCTGCGAGAAGCAGGCCTGAATCGTGAACGTATTCTGCTGCTGCAACCACGCGGCACCCAGAGTGCACAACAGCTGACTTGCGAAGCCTTGCGCCTGGGCCGTAGCCACACTGTAGTCAGCTGGCTCAACCCATTGAACACCGCTTCACGGCAACAGTTGATCAGCGCCGCCCGGACCGGGGATGCGCAAAGCCTGAATATTCGACTGGGCTGAACGAGGAGCGCGCTGAGCAACGCGGGGCTTCTCCAGGGATAGAGAAGCCGATCAAAAGCGGTATCCGCTAAATGCGACGAACGGGGATCAATGAAGGACCCGAGCACTCTCATCGGTATTGAAATCGCCCTCAACCAGGCGACCGGCCATCTGAACACCCACGCTCAACATCGCCTTGGCGACTTCCACGTGCTGGCCTTGCAGGAACACCTTGGCATCCTCGGAGAAATCCAAAGTAACCAGAGAACCCTCGTCCTCAGCCCTGCGCAGCTCGATTCGGCCGTCTGGTAACTCGACAATTTCTAGAAAGGACGTTGGCATAAAGGTCTGTTCTCCACGAAAGGCGGGGATTATATAGGCATCGGCCTGGCTTCGCTCGGGATCTTGACCAGATGCCACTACGAAGAGAAATTTCTGACAGCATGCTGATCCCGGAACGAACAGTCTCGCGACCGTCCGTCGGACACTCAATACTTCAGCACTCGTTCAAGCCTTCGCGAAACCGAATCGCCAGACCTTTGAGGTTCTGACGCCAACTCTCCAGTTCTTCCCGGCTCAACTCTTCGGGCGCGTCTTCTTCATCCAGGTTAACGGCCTGGATCAACGGCTGTGTTACGTCGCCCTTGGGTTTGTGCGGTGCGCGAGGCGGCTGAAACAGCGCCGCATGCGCTGACAATAGCTTGGCCAGCCAGGTTTCGGGGTTCTGTGCCAGCTCGACCATCTCGGCCATTTCAGGAATGGCGATGGCCTCAAGCACTTCCCGGGTCAGCAGCATTTCCGCGCGAGGTGCGTTGGCCTGCGGCAAGCGATAGAAACCAGCGATTTCGTGGCACAGCCCCAGCAACGCACCGTACAGGTGAAACAACGCTGATTCACGCCCGGCTTGAATCAGCGCGAGGGAATTCATCGCCCGCCCCTCTTCGGCCTTCGCGAGCGCCTCAAGCGACAGGCCGGCGAAATAAATCTTCTGGTTGGTACGGGTATAGAGTTCGTGGGCCATGACGGCAGCCTCCACAACGAAATAATTGCTTCACGCAGGTCAGACAGTGTCGTGGATCACCTGAGCTCACCGCAAGCCCAAAACAAAAAGGCCGCATGAAAACCCGAGGGTTGTCATGCGGCCTTTGAGTGTCAGCGCCTTTTAAGCCTTGGCTGCCGGACGCTTGTCTTCAACTGTCCACTTGCCACCGTCGTAGTACGCCTTCCACCCGGTCGGCTTACCATCGACTTCGGTCTGAACGTACTGCTCTTTGGTTTTTCGGCTGTAACGGATCACCGCCGGGAGGCCGTCCGGGTCTTTCTTCGGCGCTTCACAGAGGAAATGATACTTCGGATCGATCTCATCCTTGTGCGGCACGATTTCCATGACCAGCGGAGCGCGTGTCTCGCGGTTTTTCGGGAACTGGCTCGCCGCCAGGAACAGGCCGGAAGCACCATCGCGTAGGATGTAGGTGTCGTTGACCTTTTCGCATTTCAGCTCAGGCATCTTCACCGGGTCCATCTTCGGTGGCGCCGCGTCACCGCTCTTCAGCAGTTTGCGGGTGTTCTTGCACGTCGCGTTGGTGCAACCGAAGAACTTGCCGAAACGGCCAGTCTTGAGTTGCATCTCGCTGCCACACTTGTCGCATTCCAGGCTCGGACCTTCATAGCCCTTGATGCGATAGGTGCCCTCTTCGATTTCGTAGCCATTGCAATCCGGGTTGTTGCCGCAGATGTGCAACTTGCGCTTCTCGTCGAGCAGGTAAGCGTCCATCGCGGTGTTGCAGATCGGGCAACGATGCTTGCCGCGCAGAACCAGCGACTCCGACTCACCCTCGTCGTCCGCCGCGATTTCATCGCCCGGCACCAGGTTGACGGTGGCCTTGCAGCGCTCTTTTGGCGGCAGGCTGTAACCCGAGCAACCGAGGAATACGCCGGTCGATGCAGTACGAATCTGCATCGGGCGGCCGCACGTGGTGCATGGAATGTCCGTCATGACCGGCTGATTGGCACGCATGCCACTTTCCGGGCTTTCGGCTACTTCGAGCTTCTTCTTGAAGTCGCCGTAGAACTCGTCCAGCACGTTTTTCCAGTCGCGTTCGCCCTGAGCCACATCATCGAGGTTCTCTTCCATGCCGGCGGTGAAGCCATAGTCCATGAGATTGGAGAAGCTCTCGGACAGACGCTCGGTGACGATGTCACCCATCTTTTCCGAATAGAAGCGACGGTTGTGCAGCGCCACGTAGCCGCGGTCCTGGATAGTCGAAATGATCGCAGCGTAGGTCGAAGGACGACCGATACCGCGTTTTTCCATTTCCTTGACCAGGCTCGCTTCCGAATAACGCGCCGGCGGCTTGGTGAAGTGCTGGGTCGGATCAAGCTTGATCAGCTTCATCGCGTCGCCCTGGGCCATGTCTGGCAGTACGTCGTCATCGCCTGGCTTGGCGATTTGCGGCATGACGCGGGTGTAGCCGTCGAACTTCAGGATGCGGCCCTTGGCGCGCAGCTCGAAATCGCCGGCACCGACGGTGACCGTGGTCGACAGGTATTGGGCCGGCAGCATCTGGCAAGCGAGGAACTGGCGCCAGATCAGCTCGTAGAGCCGCTCTGCATCACGCTCCATGCCCGACAGCTTGCTTGGTTCGGTGTTGGCGTCGGACGGACGAATCGCTTCGTGAGCCTCTTGTGCGCCTTCCTTGCTGCTGTAGACGTTCGGGGTTTCCGGCAGGTACTTCTTGCCGAATTCGCCTTCAATATAAGTACGCGCCATCGTCACGGCATCGGCCGAGAGGTTGGTGGAGTCGGTACGCATATAAGTGATGTAGCCGGCTTCGTACAAACGCTGGGCCATCATCATGGTTTTCTTCACACCGAAGCCCAGGCGGTTGCTCGCAGCCTGTTGCAGGGTGGATGTGATGAACGGCGCCGACGGTTTGCTGCTGGTCGGCTTGTCTTCGCGCTTGACGATGCTGTAGCTGGAAGCCTTGAGCTTCTCCAGCGCAGCCATGGCCTGGGCTTCGTTCAGCGGCTTGAAGGCCTCGCCCTTCTCGCGAGCCACGTCGAAGCGCACGGTGGCGCCCTTCGCGGTACCGAGGTCAGCGTGGACTTCCCAGTACTCTTCCGGGTTGAACGCACGGATTTCGCGTTCACGCTCGACCACCAGCTTCACGGCAACCGATTGCACACGACCGGCGGACAGACCACGGGCGATCTTGGCCCACAGCAGCGGCGAAACCATGTATCCCACCACGCGGTCGAGGAAACGACGCGCCTGTTGAGCGTTGACGCGATCGATGTCCAGCTCGCCCGGCTTGGAGAAGGCTTCCTGAATCGCCTTCTTGGTGATTTCGTTGAACACCACGCGCTTGTAGCGGCTGTCGTTACCACCGATGGCTTCGCGCAGGTGCCAGGCAATGGCTTCCCCCTCGCGATCCAAGTCGGTTGCGAGATAGATGGTGTCAGCATCCTTGGCGAGCCGGCGCAGCTCTTCGATGACCTTTTCCTTGCCCGGGAGGATCTCGTACTTGGCTTTCCAGCCATGATCGGGATCGACACCCATGCGCGAGACCAGCTGCTTGCGCGCTTTCTCTTTTGGCGTGAGCACCGGACCTTCACCCGCGGCGGCCTTGCCGCGCTTGGCGGCTGGCTCTTTGCTGGCGCTAGCCGAACCGCTGGTGGGCAGGTCTCGGATATGGCCGATACTCGACTTCACCACGTATTGGTTACCCAGATACTTGTTGATGGTCTTGGCCTTAGCCGGGGATTCCACAATGACCAGCGATTTGCCCATGGATCAGAAAATTCCTGAATTCTAGAAGTGAAAGGCGGTTGGCGCCTGACGCGGCACCGCTATATATAGTGGCTACAAGGTGAGGTCAAGCGCAGGGTTTTGCGCGCACTCAGCTTATGGCTTCGAAAAAAGGCTCGGTTCGGCCTGCACCAAAGCAAAGCGTGGCACCTGTTCGCCGTCAACCTCGACCGACTCCAGGAACATGCTCAAGGGACGCACCCAAAAGCCGTAATCGCCATACAGGGCTTGGTAGAAGACTACTTCTTCTTCGGTTTCCGAATGCCGCGCAATACTGAAAACGCGGTACTGCGGACCTTTGTAATGTTGGTAGAGCCCAGGTTGTATCGGCATGGTTTGGCCCTCACTCAAATCTTTTCAAAATAAAAACAAAAATAAATCCGGAAAAACAAAAACCGGGGCACTTGGCCCCGGCTTCCATCAACGAAACGCTTAGACGCGTTCGAAGACGGTGGAGATGCCTTGGCCGAGACCAATGCACATGGTGGCTACCCCGAAGGTGCCGCCATTTTGCTTCATCACGTTCAGCAGGGTGCCGGAGATACGCGCACCGGAGCAACCGAACGGGTGACCCAAGGCAATCGCGCCGCCGTGCAGGTTAACCTTCTCGTTCATCTTGTCGAGCACTTTCAGATCTTTCAGCACTGGCAGGGCCTGTGCGGCGAAAGCTTCGTTGAGCTCGAAGAAGTCGATATCGTTAATGCCAAGGCCCGCGCGCTTCAGTGCTTTCTGTGTTGCCGGTACTGGACCATAGCCCATGATCGCCGGATCCACACCTGCCACTGCCATCGAGCGAATCACCGCCAGAGGCTGAATGCCCAGATCTTGTGCACGCTGCGCCGACATCACGATCATGCACGAAGCACCATCAGTGATCTGCGACGAAGTACCGGCTGTCACGGTGCCGCCCTTCGGGTTGAACGCTGGCTTCAATGCCGCCAGGCTTTCCAGGGTGGTTTCCGGACGAATGGTTTCGTCGTAGTCGAACAGTTTCAGGAAACCGTTCTCGTCGTAACCCTGCATCGGGATGATTTCGTCCTTGAACTTGCCTTCCACGGTCGCCTTGTGGGCGAGTTGGTGGGAGCGCACGCCGAAAGCGTCCTGTTGTTCGCGAGTGATGCCGTGCATTTTGCCCAGCATTTCAGCAGTCAGGCCCATCATGCCCGAGGCTTTCGCCGCGTACAGCGACATGTGCGGGTTCGGATCGACACCGTGCATCATGCTCACGTGGCCCATGTGCTCGACGCCACCCACCACGAACACGTCACCGTTACCGGTCATGATCGCTTGCGCAGCCGTGTGCAGTGCACTCATCGACGAGCCGCACAGACGGCTGACAGTCTGACCGGCAGCGGTGTGCGGGATCTGAGTCATCAGCGACGCCATGCGGGCGATGTTCCAGCCCTGCTCCAGGGTCTGGTTCACACAGCCCCAGATCACGTCTTCGACTTCGTTCGGGTCGACCTTGACGTTGCGTTCCAGCAATTTGCTGATCAGGTGCGCCGACATGTCTTCGGCGCGGGTGTTGCGGTGCATGCCGCCCTTGGAGCGGCCCATCGGAGTACGACCGAAGTCGACAATCACGACGTCTCTAGGATTCAAGCTCATATATTCACTCTCACTCTAGTTGGGGGCGCTTAACCGAAGAAGCTCTGGCCGTTTTTGGCCATTTCACGCAGCTTCGCGGTCGGGTGGTACAGCGCGCCCAAATCAGCGTACTGGTCAGCCAGGGCAACGAACTCTGCCACACCGATCGAATCGATGTAACGCAGCGCACCGCCACGGAATGGAGGGAAACCAATACCGTAGACCAGACCCATGTCGGCTTCGGCAGCGGTTTCGACGATGCCGTCTTCCAGGCAGCGCACGGTTTCCAGGCACAGCGGGATCATCATCCAGTTGATGATGTCTTCGTCAGTGACTTCGCGCTGTTCGAAAACGATCGGCTTGAGCACTTCCAGCACCGACGGATCGGCGACTTTCTTCTGCTTGCCCTTCTTGTCGGTCTCGTAGGCGTAGAAGCCCTTGCCATTCTTCTGGCCCAGGCGCTTGGCTTCGTAGAGCACATCGACAGCCGAACGACGGTCGTCTTTCATGCGGTCCGGGAAGCCTTCAGCCATCACGTCACGACCGTGGTGGCCGGTGTCGATGCCGACCACGTCCATCAGGTACGCCGGGCCCATCGGCCAGCCGAATTTTTCCATGACCTTGTCGATACGGACGAAGTCCACACCGGCGCTGACCAGCTTGGCGAAACCGCCGAAGTACGGGAACAGTACGCGGTTGACCAGGAAGCCCGGGCAGTCGTTGACGACGATCGGGTTCTTGCCCATTTTCTTGGCGTAGGCAACGGTGGTGGCAACGGCCAGCTCGCTGGACTTCTCGCCACGAATCACTTCCACCAGCGGCATCATGTGCACCGGGTTGAAGAAGTGCATGCCGACGAAATTTTCCGGACGCTTGAGGGCCTTGGCCAGCAAGGTGATGGAAATGGTCGAGGTGTTGGACGCGAGGATGGTGTCCTCTTTGACCTTGTCTTCGACTTCGGCCAGAACAGCTTGCTTGACCTTCGGGTTCTCGACGACTGCTTCAACCACCAGATCCACGTGACCGAAGTCGCCGTAGGACAGGGTTGGACGAATGCCATTGAGCACTTCAGCCATTTTCGCCGCGGTCATGCGACCTTTGTCAACGCGACCGACCAGCAGCTTGGCGGCTTCAGCCAGGCCTTGCTCGATGCCGTGCTCGTTGATGTCCTTCATCAGGATCGGCGTACCTTTGGAGGCCGACTGATAGGCGATACCGCCCCCCATGATGCCGGCGCCCAATACGGCAGCCTGCTTCACGTCCTTGGCGATTTCGTCGTAGGCCTTGGCCTTTTTCTTCAGTTCCTGATCGTTCAGGAACAGACCGATCAAGCTCTGCGCGGCAGAGGTCTTGGCCAGTTTGACGAAACCGGCGGCTTCGACTTCCAGCGCTTTGTCGCGACCGAAGTTCGCGGCTTTCTGGATGGTCTTGATCGCTTCAACCGGTGCCGGGTAGTTCGGCCCGGCCTGACCGGCCACGAAACCTTTGGCGGTTTCGAAAGCCATCATTTGTTCGATGGCGTTCAGTTTCAGCTTTTCCAGCTTCGGCTGACGCTTGGCTTTGTAATCAAACTCGCCGGAAATGGCGCGTTTGAGCAGTTCCAGAGCGGCTTCCTGCAGTTTCTCAGGAGCAACCACCGCATCGACGGCGCCCACTTTCAGCGCGTCTTCAGGACGGTTTTCCTTACCGGCGGCAATCCACTCGATCGCGTTGTCGGCACCGATGAGGCGCGGCAGGCGCACGGTGCCGCCGAAGCCCGGGTAGATGCCCAGCTTGACTTCCGGCAGACCGATCTTGGCCTTGGTGGACATGACGCGGTAGTCCGCCGCCAGGCACATTTCCAGACCGCCACCCAGGGCGATGCCGTTGATCGCGGCGACAGTCGGGACGTTGAGGTCTTCGAAATCGCTGAAAATCCTGTTGGCTTCGAGGTTGCCTGCAACAAGCTCTGCATCCGGCAGCTTGAAGTTCTCGACAAATTCGGTGATGTCGGCACCGACGATGAACACGTCCTTGCCGCTGCTGACGATCACACCCTTGATCGAAGCATCTGCCTTGATGGTGTCTACGGCCTGACGCAGTTCGTTCAGGGTTAGACGGTTGAACTTGTTGACGGACTCACCCTTGAGGTCGAATTTCAATTCGACGATGCCACTTTCAAGAGCCTTAACCGTGATGGCTTTACCTTCGTAAATCATCAACTGATCTCCACGATATGGAAGCTGAACAGTACACGTCGGACGCAGGCGAATGGCTCGGCAGGGACGTTTATCGTCGATGCTACGCCAATCCACCCGGCACACCCGCCAACGCGATAGTCGGGATTCTGTAGGAGCGATCTGAAATACAAACGCTCAATTCATACGCCCGTTTGATTTGGGTACGCCACCTTCACGGAATTTCCGGCAATTGTCAATCGCCCAAAATAGGGGTTGAAACGCGACTTTCCGGTCATTTCCGTACCACGAGTCCCTACAACACACAGATGCATGTGAGGTCATTCATAGAATCAATAGTTAGAAAAGTCGCCCTAATTCGCGGCAGCCTTTGTTTAACGGGCTACGCTGGGCGGGTGAATGAGGAAAAAATTTGAACGCGTCGGCGAATGCCCGGCGTAAGATCAGCCCACAACGAATTACCGGCCTGCCTGGCCAACTCCAGCCCGATGATGAATGTCGGGCTTTTTATTGCCTGCGAATCGACCAACGTCCTGTATGAGCCGGCTTGCTGGCGATGAACGACACGCGGTTTACCTCGTTAACCGCGTTGCCTGGATCGCCCGCAAGCCGGCTCCTGCAGGATCGGGTTCAAGCGAGTGCTTTGAGGGTGGCATCGATTTGTTGCAAAACCGTCGCTTCGCCCTTCTCGCCCCAATACAACGTGATCATCTGCTTGTCCGCTTCGACCTTGTAGACGTTGGCCGGCAATTTTTCGAAATGATTGAGCAGCGTTTGATCCTCGCAGACCTCCTGCCACTGATTCACCCACACACCTGGCGACTTCTGCCAGTAACTCCAGCACGCCGGCTGATTGCCGCGACGTGGTCGATGGTATTGCGCGCAGGGGCTCGGTGGCTCCTGGCTGAGCCAGTGCGGCCACTCCTGAGGCGCCAGTTGCATGGCCAGCCCGATACGCCGCGCCTCCATGCGCAGGGCCATGCGCCCACTCTGACCACGGGACGGTCGCAGCCATGCCAGCGGGCTCAGCACCACCAACAGGATTGACACCACTATCCAGACCGTCATATCTGTACTCCCGATTCTTGATGAGCGCTTTGGGTCACTTTGAAAACAATGCGCTTGAAACCAGCCATACTTACCAATATTGCATCCTCAGGAGGAGCACCTCATGCCCTACAACCACATTCTGGTCGCTGTAGACCTGACCGAAGAGTGCGACCCTGTCATCCACCGTGCTCGCGAGTTGTCAGTGAGCAATGGCGCGAAGTTGTCCCTGGTGCACATTGTCGAGCCCATGGCCATGGCTTTCGGCGGCGACGTTCCGATGGACCTGTCACAACTGCAACAACAGCAGTTCGATCAGGCCAAGGAGCGACTGGACCGATTGATCGTGAAATACCCCGAGCTCTCCAAGGAATACAGCCACCTGACCTACGGCCAGCCGCGCCAGGAGATTCATCACCTGGCCAAAGAGCAGACCTGCGACCTGATCGTGGTGGGCAGCCATGGCCGGCATGGCCTGGCATTGCTGCTGGGCTCCACCGCTAATGACGTACTGCACGGCGCACCTTGCGACGTACTTGCCGTGCGCCTGCAAAACAAAAGCTGATAACCGATCCTTGTAGGAGTCGGCTTGCTGGCGATCACGGTGCATCAGTAGACATCAATGCCAGCTGACAAACCGCGATCGCCAGCAAGCCGGCTCCTACAAGGGATCGCATACGAAAAGCCCGGCGCTCATCACTGAGCGCCGGGCTTTTTTATTGCAGGATCAATCAGGCATCCAGCTCAGCCCAACGCTCGACCATGACGTCGAGCTCAGCCTGCAACTGCTCCAACTGAGCGATCACCGCAGCGGTCTCGGCGGCTGGACGCTGATAGAAGCCGGCATCGGCCATCTGGGCCTCAACGACTGCAATCTGCTGTTCCATGGCCTCGATCTGAGCCGGCAACATTTCCAGCTCACGCTGCAATTTGTAGCTGAGTTTTTTCTTCGCCACCGGCGCTTCGACCACTGCCGCCACTGCCGCTACGGGCGCAGCCTCAGCCGTCACGACCGCCGACGTCAGGTCGGCCTTGCCGGACTTGCTCTCGGTCACGCCCAGCAGGCGCGGCGAGCCGCCTTGACGCAGCCAGTCCTGGTAACCACCGACGTATTCGCGAACCTTGCCTTCACCTTCGAAAACCAGGGTGCTGGTCACCACGTTGTCGAGGAATGCCCGGTCGTGGCTGACCATCAGCACGGTGCCGTTGAAGGTCAGCAGGACCTCTTCCAGCAGCTCGAGTGTTTCCACGTCGAGGTCGTTGGTCGGTTCGTCGAGGACCAGCAGGTTCGCGGGTTTGCTGAACAGTTTCGCCAGCAACAGACGCGCACGCTCACCACCCGACAGCGCCTTGACCGGCGTGCGGGCACGCTGCGGGCTGAACAGGAAGTCGCCGAGATAGCTCAGCACGTGACGGCTCTGACCGTCGATATCGATGAAGTCGCGACCTTCGGCCACGTTGTCGATCACGGTCTTTTCCAGGTCCAACTGATGGCGCAACTGGTCGAAGTACGCCACGTCGATGCGTGTGCCCTCTTCCACTTTGCCGCTGGTAGGTTGCAGGCCGCTGAGCATCAGTTTCAGCAGCGTAGTCTTGCCGGTACCGTTGGCGCCGAGCAGACCGATGCGGTCGCCACGCGTCAGGACCATCGAGAAATCCTTGATCAGGAACGGACCGCCCGGGTGAGCGAAACTCACGTTCTCGAGGACCATCACCTGCTTGCCGGACTTGTCAGCGGTGTCCAGCTGAATGTTGGCCTTGCCGGTGCGCTCACGACGTTCGCTGCGCTCGACGCGCAACGCTTTCAAGGCACGCACGCGACCTTCGTTACGGGTCCGACGGGCTTTGATGCCCTGACGGATCCAGACTTCTTCCTGGGCCAGTTTTTTGTCGAACAGCGCGTTGGCGGTTTCTTCAGCGGCCAGCGAGGCTTCCTTGTGCACGAGGAAACTGGCGTAGTCGCCATTCCAGTCGATCAGGCCGCCGCGATCCAGTTCGAGGATGCGGGTCGCGAGGTTCTGCAGGAAGGAACGGTCGTGCGTGATGAACAGCACGGCGCCCTGGAAATCCTTCAGCGCTTCTTCGAGCCAGGCAATGGCACCGATGTCCAGGTGGTTGGTCGGTTCGTCGAGCAGCAGCAGATCCGGTTCGGACACCAGCGCCTGCGCCAGCAGGACGCGGCGACGCCAGCCGCCGGACAATTCGGCGAGGGTCTTGTCGGCCGGCAACTGCAGGCGGCTCAACGTGCTGTCGACCAGTTGCTGCAAGCGCCAGCCGTCACGGGCTTCGAGGTCGTGCTGGACGTGCATCAGTTTGTCCAGGTCGGCATCGGTGACGATGTTCTGGCTCAGGTGGTGATACTGCGCGAGCAGCTCGCCGACACCGTCCAGGCCTTCAGCCACCACGTCGAACACGGTCCGCTCGTCGGCTACCGGCAATTCTTGCGGCAATTCGCCAATCTTGAGGCCGGGGGCGCGCCAAACGGAGCCCTCATCGGGCTTCTGGTCGCCCTTGACGAGCTTCATCATGCTGGACTTGCCAGTGCCGTTGCGGCCGATGATGCACACCCGCTCACCACGGGCGATCTGCCAGGACACCTTGTCCAACAACGGCATAGCGCCGAAAGCAAGGGACACATCGCTGAATTTGAGCAGGGTCATGAGCTTCTCCAAAAACCGGGCGCGCATTCTACCTGACTTGAGGCTTCAGAAGGCCGGCAATTTCACCTTCGTGGCACTCTGCATGACAAATGTTGCGAACTGATGCTGACAGCCCCGCAAAGCTTTCACCCGCTGCTGGCAAAAGGCTAAGCTACAATTAATTCTGTGTTGGCATCGTCAACGCTTGTCATGATTTCTCTGTTCGGACGTCTCATGCGCAGTCGCCTTTTTGGTCTTTTATCCTGTTTTCTTCTTACTGCCACAGCCATCCAAACAGCACAGGCGGTAGACCTGTCTACCCAGCGTCAATACTACGATGAAGCCAAGCGTGCCTTGGCCAAGGGTGATACGGGTCCTTACTTCCGTTACAGCCAGGCCCTTAGTGATTACCCGTTGGAGCCTTATCTTGCGTATGACGAACTGACCGCACGTCTTAAAACCGCTAGCAATGCCGAAATCGAGAAATTCCTCGCCGAACACGGTGACCTGCCGCAAGCCAACTGGATGAAGCTTCGCTGGTTGCGCTGGCTGGCCGATCGCGGCGACTGGGCGACCTTCGTCAAGTACTACGACCCCAAGCTCAATTTCACCGAACTGGACTGCCTGAACGCGCAGAATCAGATCGCGCGCAACCAGAAGACTGAAGGTTATGCCAACGCCGAAAAACTCTGGCTAACGGGTAAATCGCTGCCCGGGGCGTGTGATGGCTTGTTCGGGATCTGGGCCGCCGAAGGTCAACTGACCGAACAGAAACGCTGGGAGCGCGCGAAACTTGCCGCCCAGTCGCGCAACTATCCGTTGGCCAACAGCCTGGTCAACGGCCTCACCACCCTCGCCCCGCGCGGTCGCTTGTTGGTGGATGTGGCGCAGAAGCCAGAACTGCTCAATCAGCCATCGCGCTTCACCCCGGCCGATGAGCCGATGTCCGACATCGTCAGCCTCGGTTTGCGCCGCCTGGCCAAGCAAGACCCGGACAAGGCGATGGAATTGCTCGACGGTTATGCCAGCAGCATGCATTTCTCCCGTGATGAAAAAGTCGCGATCGCCCGGGAAATCGGTCTGACCCTCGCTCGCCGCTTTGATAGCCGGGCGCTGGACGTGATGACCAAGTACGACCCTGAATTGCGCGACAACACCGTGTCCGAATGGCGCTTGCGCCTGCTGTTGCGCCTGGCCCGCTGGGACGATGCCTATCAGTTGACCCGCCGCCTGCCGCAGGACCTGGCGACCACCAACCGCTGGCGCTACTGGCAGGCCCGTAGCCTGGAACTGGCGCAGCCACAGAACCCCGAGGCGCAGACGCTTTACAAAGGCCTCGCCCGTGAGCGTGATTTCTACGGTTTCCTCGCCGCCGACCGTTCGCAGCTGCCCTACTCGCTGAACAATAAACCGCTGGTGCTCAGCCAGGCGCTGATCAACAAGGTTCGCAACACACCAGGCGTGCGTCGCGCCCTGGAATTCCACGCACGCGGGCAGATCGTTGATGGTCGTCGCGAGTGGTATCACGTCAGCCGCCATTTCAACCGTGACGAAATGGTCGCCCAGGCAAAACTGGCTTATGACCTGAAATGGTATTTCCCGGCGATCCGCACCATCAGCCAGGCTCAGTACTGGGACGACCTCGACATCCGCTTCCCGATGGCTCACCGCGAAACCCTCGTGCGTGAAGCCAAGACCCGTGGCTTGCATTCGAGCTGGGTGTTTGCCATCACCCGCCAGGAAAGCGCGTTCATGGCCGACGCCCGCTCCGGAGTGGGCGCCAGCGGCCTGATGCAACTGATGCCGGGCACCGCCAAGGAAACCGCACGCAAGTTCAGCATTCCATTGGCCTCGCCACAGCAAGTGTTCGATCCGGACAAGAATATCCAGCTCGGCGCCGCGTACCTCAGCCAGGTACACAGCCAGTTCAACGGCAACCGCGTTCTCGCCTCCGCCGCCTACAACGCCGGCCCGGGACGCGTGCGTCAGTGGCTGCGCGGCGCAGATCACCTGAGCTTCGACGTCTGGGTGGAAAGCATCCCGTTCGACGAAACCCGCCAGTACGTGCAGAACGTATTGTCGTACTCGGTGATCTACGGCCAGAAACTCAACTCACCACAGCCGTTGGTGGATTGGCATGAGCGGTATTTTGATGATCAATAAGCCTGTCTGAGGCGAAAACGAAAATGCCCGCATTGAGAAATGCGGGCATTTTTTTTGGGGGCCACTTCATTTTCAGCGTCGACACGACCCACTGTAGGAGCCGGCTTGCTGGCGATCGCGGTGCATCAGTCGACCCAATGCCAACTGACAATCCGCGATCGCCAGCAAGCCGGCTCCTACAGGTTTGGTGCTATCTCACCGACTGGGGTCGAGACATCGTGCCCATCATTGAACTGCAACGCCGCCAGCCGCGCGTACAGCGCATTGCTCGCAATCAACTCCTGATGCGTGCCCACCGCCACCAGTTTTCCCTGATCCATCACCGCAATCCGGTCGGCGTTTTTCACCGTGGCCAGCCGGTGAGCGATGACCAGGGTGGTGCGGTTTTTCATCAGGCTGGGCAGGGCTTGCTGGATCAGGTGTTCGCTTTGGGCATCGAGGGCGCTGGTGGCTTCGTCGAGCAGCAGGATGGGTGCGTCCACCAGCAGCGCACGGGCGATGGCCAGGCGTTGGCGCTGGCCACCGGACAAACCGAGGCCTGCGTCCCCCAGATGAGTCTGATAACCGTGGGGCATCGCCTCGATAAAGTCGTGGGCGTAGGCGATTTTCGCCGCTTCCTGAACCTGTTCCAGCGTCGCCGTCGGGTTGCCGTAGCGGATGTTCTCTTCGATGCTGCCGAAGAACAGCGCCGGGGTTTGGGAGACCAGGGCGAAACAGCGGCGCAAGTCCAATGGATCGAGCTGAGTCAGCGGCACACCGTCGAGCAGAATGCGGCCTTCGGCCGGGTCGTAAAAACGCAGCAACAAGTCATATACCGTCGACTTGCCCGCACCGGAAGGCCCGACCAGCGCCAGGGTTTCGCCGGCCTTGATGGTCAGATTCAAGCCATCGATGGCATAGCTTTCAGGACGCGACGGGTAGGAAAAACGCACGTCTTGCAGCACCAGGTTCCCCGCCACCCGCTCCGGCAATGTCACCAGCCCCGTCGTCGGTGACTGGATGATGTTTTCCGAGCGCAGCAACTCGGCAATCCGCTCGGCGGCCCCCGCAGCGCGTTGCAACTCGCCGATCACTTCGCTCAACGTGCCGAACGCGCTGCCGACGATCAAGCTGTAGAACACAAACGCGGCCAGTTCCCCTGCGGAAATCCGTCCGGCCATCACATCCATGCCGCCGACCCACAGCATCACGCCGACCGCGCCCAGCACCAGCACGATCACCAGGGTAATCAGCCAGGCACGCTGGAAAATCCGTTTACGGGCGGTGTTGAACGCCTGCTCCACGGTCACGGCAAATCGCTGTTCGTCCTGGACCTGATGGTTATAGGCCTGCACGGTTTTGATCTGGCCGAGGGTTTCCGACACGTAGCTGCCGATATCGGCAATCCGGTCCTGGCTCAGGCGCGACAGGCTGCGCACCCGCCGGCCGAAAATCAGGATCGGTGCAATCACCAGCGGCAATGCCACAACGACGATGCTGGTGAGTTTGGGATTGGTGATAAACAGCAACACAATCCCGCCGATCACCATCAGCAGATTGCGCAGAAACAGCGACAGCGACGAGCCGATCACCGATTGCAGCAAGGTGGTGTCGGCGGTCAGGCGCGACTGGATTTCGGAGCTGCGGTTGTCTTCGTAAAACCCCGGATGCAGGTAAACCAGATGGTTGAACACCTGACGGCGGATGTCGGCCACCACCCGCTCGCCGATCCACGACACCAGGTAAAAACGCGCAAACGTGCCGAGCGCCAGGCCCAGCACCAACAGCATGAACAGACCGATAGTCTGGTTGAGCAAGTGCGGTGACTGGGTCATGAACCCTTGATCCACCAACAGCCGAATCCCCTGCCCCATGGACAAGGTGATGCCCGCTGTGACAATCAGTGCGAGCAACGCACCCAAGGCCTGCCAGCGATAGGGCACGAGAAAACGACTGGCCAGGCGAATCGCACGACGGTGACGGGCAGATAGCATCGGGGGTTTCCAATTCACGTTAAGGGACCGGCTATACCGCTCAATGGGGGGGAACTCTGTAAATCACAATGAGTCAGGTTAATTATGTCCGCAACGTCCAGCCCCTAGACGCTATTGGTCTAAAGTCCGGGTGGCAACGTTACGGTATTTCTGGTGGACTGGTATTGCCGCTCCGAGAAGACCGCAGGAGTTGTCACAGCCCGGTCACCTGGCGGTTCTACAGTAAGCACACAACCTGATGAGGAGACAGGCCATGTCCTTGCAACACAGCAGCGATGACAAGATTCAAGTGATCCGTACACAGCCAGATCAGTCTCTGGGTTGCTCAATCATTGACAAAGATGGCCGCGAAGTACCGATCACTGAAGACATGATCCAGGACGCCTGCCGCGAACTGGAGAAGCGATTGGTCAAGCCTGCCAAACAAGATTGATATAGCCACCGTCTTCTTGACCCGGCCCTGATGGCCGGGTTTTTTGTGGGTGCTGATCCAGAATTGTGGTGCGGCCATTCGCGGGCAAGCCCGCTCCCACATTGGATCTCCGGTGAATACAGTTGCTGTTTCCAACGGAGATCCAATGTGGGAGCGGGCTTGCTCGCGATTGGGCCAACCGGTTTTTCAGACAGCCGAAGCGCCCAACGCCGCCACGATCTTCAGCAACTCAGGCGAATCCCCCTCGACCCGCACCTGCAGCCCATCAATCTCCCGCCGCGATGGATAGTGCTTACGCAGCGCATCAAACGCCGCACGCTGCTCACTCACACTGCCTACAAGACTGCGACGGAAATCCGCGTCGTCTCGGCGCGGGTCGTACACGCCCCGGCACAGCATCGCCAACGCCCAGGCCGGATCGCTGTCAGCGTGCAAGGTCACTTGCGACAACCAGGGCGCCGGCAGCAAGTCACTCAGACTGATCTGCGCCGGTTGCCCGAGAAAATCGCAATACGCCTGATAGATCTGCGCCGTTCCACGCTGTTTGCCGTCGAGGCTGTAACCGGCAATATGCGGTGTCGCCAGCACGCAGAGTTCGGCCAGTGCCACGTCGACTTCGGGCTCGCCTTCCCAGACATCCAGCACCGCTTGCAGGTCTTCGCGTTGCAGCAGCACTTCGCACAGGGCGGCGTTATCCACAACAGGGCCACGGCTGGCATTGATCAGCCAGGTGCCGGGCTTGAGCTGGTTCAAACGGTTTTTGTCGAACAGATGCCAGGTCGTTCCGGCGCCGTGTTTCTTCAGCGGTGTGTGCAGGCTGATGACATCACACTGCTCGATGATCTGCTCGAGGCTGACGAAATCCCCGCCTTCGGCGGCTTGCCGTGGCGGATCGCAGACCAGCACGTTCCAGCCCAGCCCTTGCAGGACCTTGACCAGTCGACCGCCCACTTCCCCTGCCCCCACCACGCCGTAAGTGCGCCGGGTGAGGTCGGCGCCTTCAATTTCGGCGAGGGTCAGCAAACTGCCCAGCACATAATCGACCACGCCACGGGCATTGCAGCCGGGGGCGCTGGACCAGGTGATACCGGCCTGCTGGAAGTAATCGAGGTCCAGGTGATCCGTGCCGATGGTGCAGGTGCCGACGAACCGCACCTTGCTGCCTTCGAGCAGCGAGCGATTGACGTTGGTCACCGAACGCACCAGCAGCACATCGGCCTGTTCGACGGTGGCGCGGTCGATGGAACGTCCCGGTACCCGGCGGATTTCGCCGAAACCTTCGAAGAAGGCATCGAGCAGCGGAATATTTTCGTCGGCAACAATCAGCATGGGCAGGCTCCTTTGGCGGATCGGCAGTGTAGGCGGAGATGACGTCCAGCGCCTAGCATCTATCCCGCGTAGGAGCTGCCGAAGGCTGCGATCCTTTGACTTTGTTTTAAAGGATCGCAGCCTTCGGCAGCTCCTGCACGGTAACTGTGGATTTGAGCTTACAAAACGCTAACACAGGACTTTTCCTGACCACTGCGTCAAGGCGTAGAATGCGCCGCCTCGCGCCTCAAAATCTCTGGACGTTTCGCCCTTGAATTCCGTAACTGACCGCCCCGCCGCCATTTCCCTCAACCGCCCGGCCCGGGTTCGCCTGGAGCTGAAAAACCTGCTCGGTCTGGCGCTGCCGATCATGATCGCGCAGCTTGCCACCACCGCAATGGGCTTCGTCGATGCGGTGATGGCCGGCCGCGTCGGGCCACGGGATCTGGCGGCGGTGGCATTGGGCAACTCGATCTGGGTCCCGGTGTTCCTGCTGATGACCGGCACCCTGCTGGCCACCACGCCAAAAGTCGCCCAGCGCTTTGGTGCCGGCACGCACAGCGAGATCGGCCCGATTGTCCGTCAGGCGCTGTGGCTGGCGTTGGTGGTGGGTTTGATGGCGACGGGCATGCTGTTCAGCGCCGAGCCGATCTTGCACATCATGAAGGTCGACCCCGAACTGATCGGCCCGTGCATGCAGTACCTGCACGGGATCGCCAGCGGCTTGCCCGCCGTCGCGCTCTACCATGTGCTGCGCTGTTTCAGTGATGGACTGGGGCGCACGCGCCCGGCCATGGTGCTGGGGCTGTGCGGTCTGGCGCTGAACATTCCACTCAACTACGTCTTCATTTATGGCCACTTCGGTGTGCCGGCCATGGGCGGTGTCGGTTGCGGCTGGGCCACGGCGATTGTGATGTGGGTGATGGCGCTGGGCATGGCCGGCTGGGAACGCTGGGCGCCGGCGTATCAGTCGAGCCAGTTGTTCAGCCGTTTCGACTGGCCGCAATGGTCGGTGATCAAACGCCTGCTGGGCATTGGCCTGCCGATCGGCATCGCAGTGTTCGCCGAGTCGAGCATCTTTGCTGTGATCGCTTTGCTGATCGGGAGCCTCGGCGCCACGGTGGTGGCCGGGCATCAGATCGCACTGAATTTCAGCTCTCTGGTGTTCATGATCCCCTACTCCCTGGGCATGGCCGTGACGGTGCGCGTCGGTCAGGCGCTCGGTCGTCAGGAACCCCGTGAAGCACGCTTCGCCGCCGGTGTCGGCATGGGCACGGCGCTGGCTTATGCGTGTATTTCGGCGAGCATGATGTTGTTGCTGCGCGAGCCCATCGCAACGATCTACACCGCTGATCCGACGGTCATTCGCGTAGCCGCGATGCTGATCGTGTATTCGGCGCTGTTCCAGTTTTCCGACGCGATCCAGGTCACCGCGGCCGGCGCGTTGCGTGGCTATCAGGACACGCGGGTGACGATGATCCTGACGCTCTTCGCGTACTGGGGCATTGGTTTGCCGGTGGGTTACGTGCTGGGCCTGACCGACTGGTTCGGCGCACCGAGCGGCCCGAGCGGATTGTGGCAGGGTTTGATCGTGGGCTTGAGTTGTGCCGCGCTGATGCTGTCGATCCGCCTGACGCGCAGTGCACGCAAGCGGATCCGCAACGGGCTGAGTTAACCCTGTGGGAGCCAGCCTGCTGGCTCCCACAGGTTTTTTTGGGTCAATCGGACTTCTTGCGGATCCAGTAGAGGTAGGTGCCCGCCTCTTCGTGCTGCGCGACCAGTTCGTGGTCAAGGAACACACAGAACTTGGGAATGTCACGACGGGTCGACGGATCGGTGGCAATCACCTTGAGCAGGCCGCCGGGCGTCAGGTCACGGATGTGCTGGTGCAACATCATCACTGGTTCCGGGCAGTTGAGGCCGGTGGCGTCGAGGGTGCCGTCTACCGGCGTATCAAGCATTTCACTCATGATTCACTCCTGAAACTGGCCGGCATTGTCGCGCATTGCCGGGTGAACAGTCATCTGTGGCATCACGCCATCCCTGTAGGAGCCGGCTTGCTGGCGATCCAGACGTCGCGGTGATTCAGATACACCGCGTAACGCGCTATCGCCAGCAAGCCGGCTCCTACAAAATTGCGGGGCGTCAGCGGGATTTCGGTTTCTTCACATCGAGACGGCGCAAATGGCACGTCACTTCTTCCCGGTCGTGATACAGCTGCTTGCAGCCAATCTCGACCCGGATCCCGCGCTCCTTGAAACCCTCGGCAATGCGCTCCAGCAAGCGCTTCACTTCAGCGTAACGCTGTTTCATCGGCAGTTTGAGGTTGACCACCGCTTCGCGGCAATGGCCCTCGCCGATCCACTCTTCGAGCATCGCGGCGTTGCGCGCCGGCTTCTCGACGATGTCGCAGACCATCCAGTCCACCGGCTGGCGGGGCTTGTAGGTGAAACCGTCGGCCATCAAATGCTGCACCAGGCCAGTGTCCATCAGGCTTTCCGCCATCGGGCCGTTGTCGATGGCGGTCACCAGCATGCCGCGATTGACCAGTTGCCAGGTCCAGCCGCCAGGTGCCGCGCCGAGGTCGACGCCAGTCATGTCGCTGTGCAGGCGCTCGTCCCACTGGTCGCGCGGGATGAAGTGGTGCCACGCCTCTTCCAGTTTCAGGGTCGAACGGCTCGGTGCCTCGCGGGGAAACTTCAGGCGCGGAATACCCATCGGCCACATGGCCGAGTTGTTCGACTCGGCCAGGCCCATGAACACTTCGCGACCGCTTTTGAACGTCAGCAACAGGCGCGGCTTGTTCGCGTCTTCCACCAGTTTGCCGGCCGCCATCAGTGCCTTGCGCAGGTGCACTTCGAACTTCTTGCAGAAGTTCGACAGTTCCTTGCCATCATTGGTATCGACCATTTCCAGCCACAGGCTGCCGCACAGCGGGAAGTCCACCATGTGCGCGAGGATCACGCTGATACGGTCGGTTTCCGGCAGGTCGATGAAAATTCCTCGCGCCCACTGACGCGGAAAGATCAGATCGGCAAAACGCTGACCGCGCATCAGGCGCTCGGCACCGTCTTCTTCGGTGCAGATGAATTCGGCGCAGGCGCTGGCGGTTTTGGCCTTGGCATAACCGGCAACGTTCAGCCGCGCAGCGTGTTCGGAAATCTCGGAACAAACTTCGCCTTCGAAGCCCGGCCGGCAATGCATAAAGAGGGTGTTCATTCTTACTCCTGGGCAGTTGGCGAAGAATTCAGCCACTGCGCGATGCCCAGGCTTGCGATGAAGCAAAGCCTGTCACGAAAACCGGCGCATGATAGCCGAGTTCGGAACCCTGGACCTTGCCATAGAGTCCAGTTATTAGCTTTAACGTTCAAACGGGGCTAGGTTGAAAGCTCTGTCCGTCCCCTCAGTCCGTAGCCGTGCGGACTCAAAGGAGTGATCGCAATGCCGTCCCTCGATAGCCTGAAAACCCTTAAAACCCTGCAAGTCGACGACAAGACCTACCATTATTTCAGTCTGCCCGACGCCGCCCAAAGCCTCGGTGATCTCGACAAACTGCCGATGTCATTGAAAGTGCTGCTGGAAAACCTGCTGCGCTGGGAAGACGAAAAAACCGTCACCGGCGCCGACCTCAGGGCGATTGCCGCCTGGCTCAAGGAGCGCCGCTCCGATCGCGAAATCCAGTACCGCCCTGCCCGGGTATTGATGCAAGACTTTACCGGCGTGCCCGCCGTGGTCGACCTGGCCGCCATGCGCGCCGCCATGGCCAAGGCTGGCGGCGACCCGCAGCGGATCAATCCGCTGTCGCCGGTGGATCTGGTGATCGATCACTCGGTGATGGTCGACAAGTTCGGCAGCGCAAGCGCCTTCGGACAAAACGTCGACATCGAAATGCAGCGCAATGGCGAACGTTATGCCTTTCTGCGCTGGGGCCAGAGTGCCTTCGACAACTTCAGCGTCGTGCCCCCGGGCACCGGGATTTGCCACCAGGTCAACCTCGAATACCTCGGCCGCACCGTCTGGACCAAAGATGAAGACGGCCGCACATACGCCTTCCCCGACACGCTGGTCGGCACCGATTCCCACACCACCATGATCAACGGCCTCGGCGTGCTCGGCTGGGGCGTCGGCGGGATCGAAGCGGAAGCGGCGATGCTCGGCCAACCGGTGTCGATGCTGATTCCGGAGGTGATCGGCTTCAAACTCACCGGCAAGTTGAAAGAAGGCATCACTGCCACCGACCTGGTGCTGACCGTCACACAGATGCTGCGCAAGAAAGGCGTGGTCGGCAAATTCGTCGAGTTCTATGGCGACGGTCTTGCCGACCTGCCGCTGGCTGACCGCGCGACCATCGCCAACATGGCCCCGGAATATGGCGCCACCTGCGGCTTCTTCCCTGTGGATGACGTGACGCTGGAATACCTGCGCCTGTCCGGCCGGCCGCTGGAAACCGTGAAACTGGTCGAGGCCTACAGCAAGGCGCAAGGTCTGTGGCGTCTGCCGGGCAAGGAGCCGGTGTTCACCGACAGCCTGGCGTTGGACATGGGCAGCGTCGAAGCCAGCCTCGCCGGACCGAAGCGCCCACAGGACCGGGTGTCGCTCCCCAATGTCGCGCAAGCGTTCAGTGATTTCCTCGGACTGCAGTTCAAGCCCACCAGCAAGGAAGAAGGTCGCCTGGAAAGTGAGGGCGGTGGCGGTGTCGCGGTGGGTAACGCGGATTTGGTCGGTGAAACGGACTACGAGTACGACGGCCAGACCTATCGCTTGAAAAATGGCGCGGTGGTGATCGCCGCTATCACCTCGTGCACCAACACCTCCAACCCGAGCGTGATGATGGCCGCAGGGCTGGTGGCGAAGAAAGCCGTGGAGAAAGGCCTCACGCGCAAACCATGGGTCAAGAGTTCGCTGGCCCCAGGCTCGAAAGTGGTCACCGACTACTACAAGGCCGCAGGTCTGACTCAGTATCTGGATCAACTCGGTTTCGACCTTGTCGGTTATGGCTGCACCACCTGCATCGGCAACTCAGGGCCATTGCCGGAGCCGATCGAAAAAGCCATCCAGAAAGCCGACCTGACGGTGGCCTCGGTACTGTCGGGCAATCGCAACTTCGAAGGTCGTGTACATCCGCTGGTGAAAACCAACTGGCTGGCATCCCCACCGCTGGTGGTCGCTTATGCATTGGCCGGGACTGTGCGCATTGATATCAGCAGCGAACCGCTGGGTAACGACAAGGACGGCAATCCGGTTTATCTCCGGGACATCTGGCCAAGCACCCAAGAAATCGCCGATGCGGTGAATCAGGTCAACACTGCGATGTTCCACAAGGAATACGCCGAAGTGTTTGCCGGCGACGAGCAATGGCAGGCAATTGAAGTGCCGCAAGCGGCGACGTATGTCTGGCAAGACGATTCGACTTACATCCAGCATCCGCCGTTTTTCGACGACATCGGCGGCCCGCCGCCCGAAGTCAAGAATGTCGAGGGTGCCCGGGTCCTCGCGCTGCTCGGCGACTCGGTGACCACTGACCATATCTCCCCGGCCGGCAACATCAAGTCCGACAGCCCGGCTGGCAACTACCTGCGCGAGAAAGGCGTGGAACCGCGGGACTTCAACTCCTACGGCTCCCGTCGCGGCAACCATGAAGTGATGATGCGCGGCACCTTCGCCAACATCCGGATTCGCAACGAGATGCTCGGCGGCGAGGAAGGCGGAAATACGATTTACATTCCCACCGGGGAACGAATGGCGATCTACGATGCGGCCATGCGTTATCAAGCGTCTGGCACGCCGCTGGTGGTGATCGCCGGGCAGGAATACGGCACCGGTTCGAGCCGTGACTGGGCCGCCAAGGGCACCAATCTCTTGGGTGTGAAAGGGGTCATCGCCGAAAGCTTCGAGCGGATTCACCGTTCCAACCTGGTGGGCATGGGCGTGTTGCCGCTGCAGTTCAAACTGGATCAAAACCGCAAGAGCCTGAACCTGACGGGCAAGGAAACGCTGGATATTCTGGGTTTGACGGGTGTGGAGTTGACGCCGCGGATGAACCTGACGCTCATCATCACCCGCGAGAACGGCAGCCGCGAGAAAGTCGAGGTATTGTGCCGGATCGATACGCTCAATGAAGTGGAGTACTTCAAGTCGGGAGGGATTTTGCATTACGTGTTGCGGCAGTTGATTGCGTCGTGACTGCCTGCTGACAAAAGACACCGCCTTCGGGCGGTGTTTTTGTTTGTGGGGTGTTCGTCTCTATAATCGCCGCGCTTTAAATCCCTTGCAGGAGCAAGCTTGCTCGCGATGAGGCCGACATCTCCAACATAAATGTTGCCAGACACTACGCTATCGCGAGCAAGCCCGCTCCCACATAGACCGAGCAACTCGCAAAATCCGACTCAAGGACTTCAGATGCTTGCTTTGCCATGGACCTTGCTGGTCCTGCTCTCTCTCGGTTACGGCCTGGCATTGACCTACGGCCGCCTCGGCTGGCTGGCGCTGATCTCGGTCGCATTGCTATTGACCGCCGGTTTCGCCGCACGCCAACAGCACATCCGCATCGGCCGCTACCTCGGCCACGGGCTGTTCATTTTCATGGCCCTCGCACTGGCCATGCACTGGCTCCCCGGTTTCTACAACGGCCGCGGCATCAATCCGCAACGCTTCACCGACGATGCCGTGATGTTTTCCATGTACCTGAATCTGGACAAACCGCTGATCGGCTTCTGGCTATTGCTGTTCTGCCCGTGGATTGTCGGCCGACGTTCGCTGCGGCTTGGCATTTATGCCACCGCGCAGGGGCTGACACTGAGCAGCGTGTTGGCATTGGGCGGCGCGCTGTTGTTGGGCGTGATCAGCTGGGCCCCCAAATGGCCTGATCAGGCCTGGTTGTGGCTATTCAACAACCTGTTACTGGTGACCCTCGTGGAAGAAGCGCTGTTTCGCGGCTATATCCAGGGCGGTCTGAGCCGACACTTCAAACACCTGCCTTATGGCGAAAACCTCGCACTGCTGCTCGCCTCACTGTTGTTTGGACTGGTGCATCTGGGTGCCGGCTGGCAATGGGTGTTGCTGGCGAGCCTGGCGGGTGTCGGCTATGGTCTTGCCTACCGTTTCGGCGGGTTGGGGGCGGCCATCGCCACGCATTTCGGCTTGAACCTGCTGCATTTTGGACTGTTCACGTATCCAATGCTGGCGGGCTGACGCAACGGTCATTTTGCGACACACCGCCGATTATTGAAAAATAATTTCAATAAATTCCTGACAGTGCCGACAACCTCTCAAAGCCTTGCGGATTGAAAAAGCCATGCGTAACAACCAGCCTATTACACAACGCGAACGGACCTTCCCGGCTCAGCAACGGTTGATTTCCACCACCGATGCCAAGGGCGTGATCACTTACTGCAACGACGCGTTCGTCGACATCAGTGGGTATTCCCGCGAGGAACTGATCCGTGCACCGCACAACCTGGTCCGTCACCCCGACGTACCGGCCGCGGTGTTCGCGCACATGTGGGGCACACTGAAACAAGGCTTGCCATGGATGGGCATTGTCAAGAATCGCTGCAAGACCGGTGACCACTACTGGGTCAACGCCTACGTCACACCGGTTTTCGAAGGCAACCAGGTCGTCGGTTACGAGTCGGTGCGGGTCAAGCCCACCGCCGAACAGATCCAGCGTGCCGAAGCGCTCTACCAACGCATCAACCAGGGCAAGTCAGCGATTCCTTCCTCCGATAAATGGCTGCCGGTGCTTCAGGACTGGCTGCCGTTCATCCTGGTCAGCCAGCTGAGTTTCATGATCGGTGCCACGCTCAACTCTCAATGGGGCTTCGCCCTGGCCGCGGGCCTTTCGGTGCCGTTGGGCCTGCTGGGGTTGAGCTGGCAACAGCGCGGTCTCAAGCGCTTGCTGCGCCTGGCCGAGCAGACCACGTCCGACCCGCTGATCGCGCAGATGTATACCGACAGCCGTGGCGCTCAAGCACGTCTGGAGATGTCGATCCTCAGTCAGGAAGCTCGTCTGAAAACCTGCCTGACCCGTCTGCAGGATACCGCCGAACATTTGAGCGACCAGGCGAAACAGTCCGACACCCTGGCTCACAGCAGCTCCACCGGCCTGGAACGCCAACGCGTCGAAACCGAACAAGTGGCCACCGCCGTCAACCAGATGGCCGCTACCACACAGGAAGTCGCCAGCCACGTACAACGCACCGCTGACGCGACTCAGGAAGCCAATCGCCTGACCGGTCGCGGTCGTGACATCGCCGGGGAAACCCGCGAAGCCATCCAGCGTTTGTCGGAGGTGGTCGGTGAAACCGGGCTGACCGTGACCCAACTGGCCAAGGACAGCGACGAAATCGGCGGCGTGGTCGACGTGATCAAAGGCATCGCCGACCAGACCAACCTGCTGGCGTTGAACGCGGCCATCGAAGCGGCCCGCGCCGGTGAGATGGGTCGTGGTTTTGCGGTGGTGGCGGACGAAGTTCGTCAACTGGCGCAACGCACCAGCGAATCCACCGGGCAGATTCACGCCCTGATCGCCAAGCTCCAGCAAACCGCGAGCACGGCGGTGCAAACCATGGAAGCCGGGCATCGCCAGGCCGAAGAAGGTGTGGCCCGGGTCCTGGAAGCGGATCAGGCGTTGGTGGGGATCAGCGAAGCGGTGGCCAACATCACCGACATGACCACCCAGATCGCGGCCGCGACCGAAGAGCAAAGCTCGGTGGCCGAAGAAATCAGCCGCAACATCAGCAACATCTCGCAACTGGCTGACCAGACGTCGGAACAGGCACAGCACTCGGCGTTGTTGAGTGAAGAGCTGACGAAGACGGCGAATACTCAGTATTCGCTGGTGGAGCGGTTTAATCGCTGATTGATGCTGGAAAGACAAAAAACCCGGACGGCGAAAGCTTCCGGGTTTTTTATTGCCAATCTGAAAGTGATGGTATCTGGCAGACCGTTATCGCGAGCAAGCCCGCTCCCACACTTGATCGTTGTCGGACACAAAACGTGTGTCCACTGAAGATTTAATGTAGGAGCGGGCTTGCTCGCGAAGAGGCCCTGACTGCCACCGCAAATCTCACTGAAGAAACGCAGCAACCTTCCCCGCCGCAGCCGCCAAATGCTGCTCATGCGTAAACCCCGAAGCCTTCAACGGCTTCAAATCATGATCCCCCGCCGCCAGCCAAAACACTTCAATGTTCGCTGACAACGTGTAAGCCTCGACCGCCTCACGATTCCCCAGCGCGTCCCGCTCGCCTTGCACAATCAGCGCCCGCGTTTTCAACCCGGCCAGATGCTCGACCCGAGGCTTTTCCGGTTTACCCACGGCGTAAAACGGATACCCCAGACACACCAATGCATCCGCCCCCAACTCATCAGCCAGCAAACTCGCCATTCGCCCGCCCATGGACTTGCCGCCAATAGCCAAACGACCAGTGACATGGCGTCGCACCACGGCGTACACCTCACGCCAGCATTCCAGCAGTTTCGGCGCCGGGTTCGGGGGACGCTTGCCACCATCGACACGCCGTTGCGCCATGTACGGAAACTCGAAGCGCAACACGTTGACGCCCAGCGCAGCAAGGCGCGCGGCCATGTCGTTCATCCAGGCGCTGTCCATCGGCGCCCCGGCGCCATGGGCAAGGATCAACGTCGCCGATGCCGGCCCTGTAGCGGCATTCCACAACCATCCATGATCCTGCACACACCGCGCCCATTGATCCCCGTCAATACTGGCCTTGTGCTCTTTGTCCATGCTTGCCTCGCTTTTAGTCTGCCTATAACTCCAGGCGAAGGGAGCGCCAGTCTTTCGCGGCTTACTCGCAAAGACGGGCCTTCACTTCGGCTGAACCGTGGATGGGGAACCATGAACACTTCTATCAGTACCGCCTACAACTACAAGGTGGTCCGCCAATTCGCCATTATGACGGTGGTGTGGGGCATCGTCGGCATGGGGCTCGGGGTTTTTCTCGCGGCCCAATTGGTCTGGCCTGAACTCAACTTCGATTTGCCGTGGACCAGTTTCGGCCGGTTGCGCCCACTGCACACCAACGCGGTGATCTTCGCGTTCGGCGGTTGCGCCCTGTTCGCCAGTTCGTTCTATTCGGTGCAACGCACCTGCCAGACACAGCTGTTTGCGCCGAAAATCGCCGCGTTCTGCTTCTGGGGCTGGCAACTGGTGATCCTGTTGGCAGCGATCAGCCTGCCGCTGGGTTACACCAGCTCCAAGGAATACGCCGAACTGGAATGGCCGATCGATATCCTGATCACCATCGTCTGGGTCGCCTACGCCGTGGTGTTCTTCGGCACGATCATGCAACGCAAGACCAAGCACATCTACGTCGGCAACTGGTTCTTCGGTGCGTTCATTATCACCGTGGCAATCCTGCACATCGTCAACAACCTTGAACTGCCGGTGAGTTTCACCAAGTCCTACTCGGTGTACGCCGGTGCGACCGATGCCATGGTTCAGTGGTGGTACGGGCACAACGCCGTAGGCTTTTTCCTCACCGCCGGTTTCCTCGGGATGATGTACTACTTCGTGCCGAAACAGGCCGAACGCCCGGTGTATTCCTATCGCTTGTCGATCGTGCACTTCTGGGCGCTGATCACCCTGTACATCTGGGCCGGCCCGCACCACTTGCACTACACCGCGCTGCCGGACTGGGCGCAGTCGCTGGGCATGGTGATGTCGCTGATCCTGCTGGCGCCAAGCTGGGGCGGGATGATCAACGGCATGATGACGCTCTCGGGCGCCTGGCATAAGTTGCGCAGCGACCCGATCCTGCGCTTCCTCGTGGTCTCCCTGGCCTTCTACGGCATGTCGACCTTCGAAGGTCCGATGATGGCGATCAAGACCGTCAACGCCCTCTCCCACTACACCGACTGGACCATCGGCCACGTACACGCCGGCGCACTCGGCTGGGTGGCGATGATTTCCATCGGCGCGCTGTACCACATGATCCCGAAAATCTTCGGTCGTGCGCAGATGCACAGCATCGGCCTGATCAACGCGCACTTCTGGCTCGCGACCATTGGCACCGTGTTGTACATCGCGTCGATGTGGGTCAACGGCATCGCCCAAGGCCTCATGTGGCGCGCAGTCAACGAAGACGGCACGCTGACCTATTCCTTCGTCGAAACCCTGGTGGCCAGCCACCCAGGCTTCGTCGTGCGACTGGTGGGCGGTGCGATCTTCCTCAGCGGCATGTTCCTGATGGCTTACAACACCTGGCGCACCGTGCGGGCCTCGCAGCCTGCCGAAGTCGCCGCTGCCGCGCAGATCGCCTGAGGAGTCCGCCATGAAACACGAAACAATCGAAAAAAACGTCGGCCTGCTGATGCTGCTGATGGTCCTGGCCGTGAGCATCGGTGGCCTGACCCAGATCGTCCCGCTGTTCTTCCAGGACGTGACCAATAAACCGGTGGAAGGCATGAAGCCCTACACCGCGCTGCAACTGGAAGGTCGCGACATTTACATCCGCGAAGGCTGCGTTGGCTGTCACTCGCAGATGATCCGTCCGTTTCGCGCCGAGACCGAGCGTTACGGTCACTACTCGGTGGCCGGGGAAAGTGTCTGGGATCACCCGTTCCTGTGGGGCTCGAAACGTACCGGGCCGGACCTGGCCCGTGTCGGCGGCCGCTACTCCGAAGACTGGCACCGCGCGCACTTGTACAACCCGCGCAACGTGGTGCCGGAATCGAAGATGCCGGCCTATCCATGGCTGGTGGCCAATCAGCTCGACAGCAGCCACACCGAAACCAAGATCAAGGCGATGCGCACCCTCGGCGTGCCGTACACCGATGCCGACATCGCCGGCTCGGTCGAATCGCTCAAGGGCAAGACCGAAATGGACGCGCTGGTCGCCTACCTGCAAGTGCTCGGCACTGCCATCAAGAGCAAGAGGTGAGCCATGCCCTTTGAAATAATGAGCGTAATGAGCAGTGGATTGATTCGCGGCCTGGGCACGGTCGTGGTGTTCGTGGCCTTCGTCGGCCTGACGCTGTGGGTGTTCAACGGCAAGCGCAATCCGGAATTTGCCGAAGCGCGCCTGCTGCCGTTCGCCGATGAGCCACAACCCGATAGCACCCAAGAATCTGAAGCAAGGAGTACCCGGTCATGACCACTTTCTGGAGTACGTGGATCTGCGTACTGACCATCGGCAGCCTGATCGGCCTGACCTGGCTGCTGATCGGCACCCGCAAGGGCGAAACCAAGGGCAGCGTCGACCAGACCATGGGCCACAGCTTCGACGGCATCGAGGAATATGACAATCCGCTGCCACAGTGGTGGTTCATGCTGTTCGCCGGCACGCTGGTGTTTGCCGTGGGTTACCTGATTCTCTATCCGGGCCTGGGCAACTGGAAAGGCGTCCTGCCGGGGTACGAGGACGGCTGGACCGGCGTTCACGAATGGGAAAAGGAGATGAACAAGGCTGACGCGAAGTTCGGACCGATCTTCGCCAAATTCGCCGCCATGCCGGTGGAAGAAGTGGCCAAGGACCCGCAAGCGCTGAAAATGGGCGGTCGCCTGTTCGCCTCCAACTGCTCGGTGTGCCACGGCTCGGATGCCAAGGGCGCTTTCGGCTTCCCGAACCTGGCCGACAGCAACTGGCGCTGGGGCGGCGACGCCGAGATGATCAAGACCACGATCATGGGTGGACGCATGGCGGCGATGCCGGCCTGGGGTGAAATCCTCGGTGAAGCCGGCGTGAAAAACGTTGCAGCGTTTGTGCGTCATGAACTGGCCGGCCTGCCATTGCCGGCTGGCGACACCGCCGACCTGCAAGCCGGACAGCAAGCGTTCAGCACCACTTGCGTAGCCTGTCATGGGGCAAACGGCAAGGGCACTGAAGCCATGGGTGCGCCAAATCTGACGCAACCGGCCGGGTTCATTTACGGTACAAGCCTGGCGCAACTGCAACAAACCATTCGTCATGGCCGCCAGGGCCATATGCCGGCGCAGAATGAACTGCTCGGCAACGATAAGGTGCAACTGCTGGCCGCTTATGTGTACAGCTTGTCTCACGGTGTGAATACAGAGCGTTTGCAGGCGCAAGGCAAAAGCGAATAGTTCTTGACCCCTCTACTGCCGCATTCTCCCCGGATGCGGCAGTTCCCTACCCCTTTGCGACCCATTGTCGCACCCTCCGTTAGTCCTCCTTTCGATTCCCCGGATTCGGGTCTAAGCTTGCTCCGATGCGGACTGGCATGAGCCGGTTCCAGGTCGACCCAACCCGATGTGTTCGACGAATCTGCTCGATGACAAGCCGCAAAGGCTGGTAGATACCGGCTGTCGTGCCAATTGCCATCGGTCACCCGCTCGTTGCGTTTGAACACACCCCGTTACATCTGACCTGACCCTCTCACCATTTTCGTTCACTGCGACATTTTGTCCGAGGGCGATTTTGTCCTTACGCGGCGCATGGAAAGGCCGCAGAATCAGCTTTTGAAAGCATTGACCCAGGTCATGGCGCGTTGCAATGACCCCCTGCTTTCTCCATACTTGCGGCCGATTTTTACTCCTAATAAAACACCCAAACCGTGGAACCTTAGAATGAGCACAGCAATCAGTCCGACTGCTTATAACTATAAGGTAGTCCGCCAGTTCGCCATCATGACGGTGGTCTGGGGGATCCTTGGCATGGGGCTCGGTGTCTTCATCGCCTCGCAACTGGTCTGGCCGGAATTGAACTTCGGCCTGCCGTGGACGAGCTTTGGACGCCTGCGCCCGCTGCACACAAACCTGGTGATTTTCGCCTTCGGTGGTTGTGCACTGTTTGCCACTTCTTATTATGTCGTGCAGCGAACCTGCCAAACGCGACTGATTTCCGACAGCCTCGCGGCCTTCACCTTCTGGGGTTGGCAAGCGGTAATCGTCGGCGCCATCGTTACCTTGCCGCTGGGTTACACCACCACCAAGGAATACGCTGAGCTGGAATGGCCCCTGGCTATTCTGCTGGCCATCGTCTGGGTTACTTACGGTCTGGTGTTCTTCGGCACCATCACCAAGCGCAAAACCAAGCATATCTATGTGGGTAACTGGTTCTACGGTGCCTTCATCGTTGTGACTGCGATGCTGCACATCGTCAACCACGCCTCCCTGCCAGTCAGCTTCTTCAAGTCCTACTCGGCCTACTCGGGTGCGACGGACGCGATGATCCAGTGGTGGTACGGCCACAACGCGGTCGGTTTCTTCCTGACCACCGGTTTCCTGGGGATGATGTACTACTTCGTTCCGAAGCAGGCCGAGCGTCCGATCTACTCCTATCGCCTGTCGATCGTGCACTTCTGGGCGCTGATCACCCTGTACATCTGGGCCGGCCCGCACCACTTGCACTACACCGCACTGCCGGACTGGGCTCAGTCCCTGGGCATGGCGATGTCGATCATCCTGCTGGCTCCGAGCTGGGGCGGCATGATCAACGGCATGATGACCCTGTCGGGCGCCTGGCATAAGCTGCGCACCGACCCGATCCTGCGCTTCCTGGTGGTATCGCTGGCGTTCTACGGCATGTCGACCTTTGAAGGTCCGATGATGGCGATCAAGACCGTCAACTCGCTGTCGCACTACACCGACTGGACCATCGGCCACGTACACGCCGGCGCTCTCGGCTGGGTAGCAATGATCTCGATCGGCGCGATCTACCACATGATCCCGAAACTGTTCGGTCGCGCGCAGATGCACAGCATCGGCCTGATCAACGCGCACTTCTGGCTCGCGACCATCGGTACCGTTCTGTACATCGCTTCGATGTGGGTCAACGGCATCACCCAGGGTCTGATGTGGCGTGCAATCAACGACGACGGCACCCTCACCTACTCGTTCGTTGAAGCGCTGCAAGCCAGCCACCCTGGTTTCATCGTTCGCGCCCTGGGCGGTGCGTTCTTCGCCAGCGGCATGCTGTTCATGGCCTACAACGTATGGCGTACCGTACGTGCCTCGAACCCGGCTGAAGCCAAAGCTGCTGAACAGATCGCTGTAGTTGGAGCTCACTGATGAAGCATGAAGCAGTCGAGAAGAATATTGGCCTGCTGGCCTTCTTCATGGTTATCGCCGTCAGCGTCGGCGGCCTGACCCAGATCGTTCCGCTGTTTTTCCAGGACGTCACCAACAAGCCGGTGGAAGGCATGAAGCCGCGCACCGCCCTTGAACTGGAAGGCCGCGACATCTACATCGCCAACGGTTGTGTCGGCTGCCACTCGCAGATGATCCGCCCGTTCCGTGCTGAAACCGAACGTTACGGCCACTACTCGGTCGCCGGTGAAAGCGTCTGGGACCACCCGTTCCTGTGGGGTTCCAAGCGTACCGGTCCGGACCTGGCCCGTGTCGGCGGTCGTTACTCCGATGACTGGCAGCGTGCGCATTTGTACAACCCGCGCAACGTCGTGCCCGAGTCGAAAATGCCGGCCTACCCGTTCCTCGTGGAAAACAAGCTCGACGGCAAAGACACCGCCAAGAAAATGGAAGTCTTGCGCACGCTCGGCGTCCCTTACACCGACGAAGACATCGCCGGCGCCAAGGATGCTGTGAAGGGCAAAACCGAAATGGACGCGCTGGTGGCCTATCTGCAAGGCCTGGGCACCATCATCAAAAGCAAACGGTGATTTAGATGGATATCGGGATGATTCGTGGCCTGGGCACCGTTGTCGTGATGGTGGCCTTCATCGGTCTTGCTTTGTGGGTATTCAGCCCCAAGCGCAAGTCGGAGTTTGAAGACGCGACCTTGCTGCCTTTCGCGGATGATCCCGAAGCCATCAAGCACGTCGAGCAAGCTTCTAGGAGTAACAAAGAATGACTACGTTCTGGAGTCTGTACGTCACAGTCCTCAGTCTCGGCACCATCTTCGCCCTGACCTGGCTGCTGCTGTCCACCCGCAAGGGCCAGCGCAGCGAAGCCACCGAAGAGACGGTTGGCCACTCCTTCGACGGGATCGAGGAGTACGACAACCCACTGCCGAAATGGTGGTTCATGTTGTTCGTGGGCACCATCATCTTCGCCCTGGGCTACCTGGTGCTGTACCCGGGCCTGGGCAACTGGAAAGGCCTGCTGCCAGGTTACAACTACCTGGATAACGAGAAGCAGACCGCGTTCGCCAACGGCCAGAGCGGCTGGACCGGCGTTCACGAATGGGAAAAGGAAATGGCCAAGTCGGACGCCAAGTTCGGTCCAATCTTTGCCAAGTTCGCTTCCATGCCGATTGAAGAAGTCGCCAAGGACCCGCAAGCCCTGAAGATGGGTGGCCGCCTGTTCGCCTCCAACTGCTCGGTCTGCCACGGCTCCGACGCCAAGGGCGCTTATGGCTTCCCTAACCTGACCGACGCCGACTGGCGCTGGGGCGGCGAAGCGGAAACCATCAAGACCACCATCATGGGTGGCCGTCATGCGGTCATGCCGGCGTGGGCTGAAGTGATCGGCGAGCAAGGCGTGGCGGACGTTGCTGCGTTCGTCCTGACCAACCTCGATGGCCGCAAGCTGCCGGAAGGCACCAAAGCCGACCCGGCTGCCGGGCAGAAACTGTTCGCTGCCAACTGCGTGGCCTGCCACGGTCCGGCCGGCAAAGGCACGCCAGCAATGGGCGCACCTGACCTGACCCACCCGGCGGCGTTCATCTACGGTTCGAGCTTCGCTCAACTGCAGCAGACCATCCGTTACGGCCGTCAGGGCCAGATGCCTGCGCAAGAGCAGCTGCAAGGCAACGACAAGGTTCACCTGCTGGCCGCTTACGTCTACAGCCTGTCTCACGGTGAGAAAGCTCCGGCGCAAGATGCTCAGTAAGCTGATCGCCTGATACAAAAAACGGCCCCGCCAATGAGAATTGGCGGGGCTTTTTTTATGGTTTTTTCCTATAGGAGCCGGCTTGCTGCGGGCGGCGTTCCGACGATGGATTTAAACGCGCCGCGTTAATCCAGACAGCACGCGTAATCGTTAACGTCCATCGCCAGCAAGCTGGCTCCTACAGTTTCGAATTGGGTGAACCCGATCCCATGTAGGAGCCGGCTTGCTGGCGATGGCGGTGGGTCAGGCAACGATGTGTTGACGGGACGGACGCTATCGCCAGCAAGCCGGCTCCTACACGGGATCGGTGGACAAATCCGGAATGAGGTAACGGGGTCACCTAAGAGCCAGGTGCTTTAAGGCCGCCTCGGCGGCTCTGGCTGTGGTCGCCCCCTCGAGAGGCCGAGTGGAGGTTCTGCGCAGTGGGCAACCCGGCATGGATGCCGGGTTAGCCGCCCCCGGCCATGGCTGGCCGATGGCGGCGGGCCCACGGAGCAGGACCGGAGCGAGGGCATGCCGAGCCATGGCGAGGCACCGAACGAAAGGGGCAAAAGCGCTTGGTTACTTGGCGCTTCTCCAAGTAACTCGCCGTAAGGGCGAAACCGTCAGCAGCCGTTGCCGCAGAAACGGATAAATACACGCCAAACATAAGGTCGCCATTGCCGGAACGCCGTCCACAGCAGGCCGATTCCTACGGGTTACTGAGCTACCTTTGTTTACCGGAACTCCTTGAAGAATCTTTTTTATCGTTGCCCCGAAACGCGGCAGGCACAAGGTTGGGGAGGTAAATTTTTCACATAGGACTTAATCATGAATGACGCTCCAGATACGCCCCCAAAAAATGCCCCACCAAAAGAACATAATCCTGGCTACAACAACGAATCCAGCATTGTTGAACGTCTACGGATGCCTGAAGACAGCATCGACTTCAACCCTGAGCGAGCAGTCATCATCAGCAGGCCATCGGAGATTGACTCCGCCCACACCTGAAAAACCGTCCATAATTTCACCAGTCAATTGATTCAAGTCATTACACCGTCGATTGATTTCCACCAACGTGACCAAAGGTCGCACCCGTTCGCTGCCGCTACCGGCGTATCATTGCGCCACTGCAACACCCTTTTTGACCGCGGTCGGCATGTACTGACCGAGGCATTTTTCCACTGCCGTGGGATGCAACCGATGAGCAACCAGATTCCGGTACACGACGTTACCCCGCCAGCCAAAAACGCGAACAACAGCGTCGACCTCTACGCCTCTCGAGAAAAGATCTACACCCGCGCCTTCACCGGCCTGTTCCGCAACCTGCGGATGATGGGTGGTGCCTTTTTGTTTCTGTTGTATTTCGGCACGGTGTGGCTGAACTGGGGTGGTCATCAAGCCGTCTGGTGGAACCTGCCGGAGCGTAAATTCTTCATCTTTGGCGCCACCTTCTGGCCCCAGGACTTCATCCTGCTTTCGGGCATTCTGATCGTCAGCGCCTTCGGCCTGTTTTTCATTACCGTGTACGCCGGTCGCATCTGGTGCGGCTATACCTGCCCGCAGAGCGTGTGGACGTGGATTTTCATGTGGTGCGAAAAGGTCACCGAAGGCGACCGCAACCAACGCATCAAGCTGGACAAGGCGCCGATGAGTGCCAACAAGTTCCTGCGCAAATTCAGCAAGCACGCGATGTGGCTGTTGATCGGCTTCGTCACCGGCATGACATTCGTTGGCTACTTCTCACCGATCCGCGAACTGACCCTCGACTTCTTCACCGGCGAGGCCGATGGCTGGTCGTATTTCTGGGTCGGTTTCTTCACCCTTGCCACCTACGGCAACGCCGGCTGGTTGCGCGAACAAGTGTGCATTTACATGTGCCCGTATGCGCGCTTCCAGAGCGTGATGTTCGACAAGGACACGCTGATCGTTTCCTACGACCCGCGTCGCGGTGAAAGCCGCGGCCCGCGCAAGAAAGGCATCGACTACAAGGCCCAGGGCCTGGGCGATTGCATCGACTGCACCATGTGCGTCCAGGTCTGCCCGACCGGTATCGACATCCGCGACGGCCTGCAAATCGAGTGCATCGGCTGCGCCGCGTGCATTGATGCCTGCGACAGCATCATGGACAAGATGGATTACCCGCGCGGCCTGATCAGCTACACCACCGAGCACAACCTGTCCGGGCAAAAAACCCATAAACTGCGCCCGCGCCTGATCGGCTACGCCGCTGTATTGCTGGCGATGATGGCGTTGCTGGCGACGGCGTTCTTCATGCGTTCGCTGGTCGGTTTCGACGTCAGCAAAGACCGCGTGCTGTACCGCGAGAACGCCGAAGGCCGGATTGAAAACGTCTACAGCCTGAAGATCATGAACAAGGATCAGCGCGACCACACCTACGTGCTGGAAGCCGCCGGCCTGCCGGATCTCAAGCTGCAAGGCAAACGCGAGATCAAGGTCGCCGCCGGAGAGATTTTCAGCCAGCCGGTGGAACTGTCCATCGCCCCGGAAAAACTGCCATCGAGCACCAACGAGGTGAAATTCATCCTCAAGGATGCCGATGACGAAAGTATCCACGTTGAAGCCAAGAGCCGGTTCATCGGCCCACAAATTCGTTGAGAGAAGTGATCATGCCCGCAGCAAACGCCGCAAGTCCCTGGTACAAGCACCTTTGGCCGTGGATCATCATCGCCATCCTCGCCTGCTCGGTGACGCTGACCTTGTCCATGGTGACGATCGCGGTGAACAATCCGGACAACCTGGTCAACGACAACTACTACGAGGCTGGCAAAGGCATCAACCGTTCGCTCGACCGCGAGCTGCTGGCACAGACCCTGCTCCTGCGTGCCAGCGTGCACCTGGATGACGTGACGGGTGAAGTCGACCTGCGCCTGAGCGGCAACAGCCAGCCGCAAACCCTGGAGCTGAACCTGATCTCGCCAACGCAGCCCGAGAAGGATCGCAAGATCACCCTCGCCCGCAGTGAAACCGAACAGGGTCGCTATATCGGCCAGTTGAGCGACAAGGTCGATGGCCGTCGCTTCGTCGAACTGCTGGGCACTCAGGACGACCACATCTGGCGCATGTTCGAAGAAGAACTGGTCAGCCATGACAAGGATCTGCTGCTGGGTGACGAACCGCTGCAGGGCGCCGAACACTTGTAGGAGCTGTCGAGTGAAACGAGGCTGCGATCTTTTGATCTTGCTCTTCAAAAACAACATCAAAAGATCGCAGCCTCGTTTCACTCGTCAGCTCCTACAGGTATGAGCCCTTCCCAGACGATAAGACTCCACCTTATGACCGCCCAACTGCCCTGCTACCACTGCGCCCTGCCCGTCCCGGCGGGCAGCCGCTTTACCGCTGCCGTCCTCGGTGAAACCCGCGAGTTCTGCTGCCCGGGTTGCCAGGCTGTGGCCGAAGCGATTGTCGCGGGTGGGCTGGAAAGCTATTACCAGCATCGCAGCGAAGCCTCGGCCAACCCCGAAACGTTGCCGGTGCAGTTGGTGGACGAGCTGGCGCTGTATGACCGCGCCGACGTGCAAAAGCCTTTCGTGCACCACGACGGCGAGCTCGCCGAAGCCACCCTGTTGATGGAAGGCATCAGCTGCGCGGCGTGCGGCTGGCTGATCGAGAAGCACCTGCGCGGTTTGCCAGCGGTGGCGGAAGCGCGGCTGAACCTGTCCAACCATCGCCTGCACGTGCGCTGGGCCGATGCGCAATTGCCGCTCAGCCAAGTGCTCAGCGAACTACGCCACATCGGCTACGCCGCTCACCCCTATCAGGCAGACCGCGCCAGCGAACAACTGGCCAGCGAAAACCGCCTGGCCCTGCGCCAGCTCGGCGTCGCCGGGCTGCTGTGGTTCCAGGCGATGATGGCGACCATGGCCACCTGGCCGGAATTCAACATCGACCTCAGCCCCGAGCTGCACACCATCCTGCGCTGGGTCGCGCTGTTCCTCACCACGCCGATCGTGTTCTACAGCTGCGCACCGTTCTTCAAAGGCGCAATGCGCGACCTGCGCACCCGTCACCTGACCATGGACGTTTCGGTGTCGCTGGCGATTGGCAGTGCCTACATCGCCGGGATCTGGACTTCGATCACCGGGGTTGGCGAACTGTATTTCGATGCCGTCGGCATGTTTGCGCTGTTCCTGCTCGCCGGGCGTTATCTGGAGCGACGCGCCCGGGAACGCACCGCCGCCGCCACGGCACAACTCGTCAATTTGCTGCCGGCCTCGTGCCTGCGCCTGCGCAATGACGGCCAGAGCGAGCGCATCCTGCTCAGCGAACTGCGCGTCGGCGATCATGTGCTGGTGCATCCCGGCGCGATCCTCCCGGCCGACGGCAAGATCCTTGACGGCCAGTCGAGCATCGACGAATCCCTGCTGACCGGCGAGTACCTGCCGCAACCGCGAACGCTCGGTGATGCTGTCACCGCTGGCACCCTGAACGTCGAAGGCGCGCTGACTGTGGAAGTCCTCGCCCTCGGCCAGGACACCCGACTGTCCGCCATCGTCCGCCTGCTGGACCGCGCTCAGGCCGAGAAGCCCCGACTGGCAGAGATCGCCGACCGCGCCGCGCAATGGTTCCTGCTGCTGACGCTCATCGCCTCTGCCTGCATTGGCCTGCTTTGGTGGGAGCTGGACTCATCGCGCGCTTTCTGGATTGTCCTGGCGATGCTCGTCGCGACCTGCCCGTGCGCCTTGTCCCTTGCCACGCCAACTGCCCTCACCGCCGCGACCGGCACGCTACATAAACTGGGGCTTTTGTTGACACGCGGTCATGTGCTGGAAGGCCTGAACCAGATCGACACGGTGATCTTCGACAAAACCGGCACCCTTACCGAAGGGCGCCTGGCGTTGCGTTCGATCCGCCCCCTCGGCGCACTCGACAGCGATCAGTGCCTGGGCCTCGCCGCCGCCCTCGAAAACCGTTCCGAACACCCGATCGCCCGTGCATTTGGCCGCGCGCCGCTGGCCGCCGAAGAAGTCCACAGCACACCGGGGCTGGGCCTGGAAGGTGTGGTCGGCGAGCAACGCCTGCGGATCGGCCAACCGGGTTTTGTCTGTGAATTCAGTGGCGCCGCCGTACCGTTGATGCCCGACGAGGCCGGTCAGTGGCTGTTGCTCGGCGACAGTCAGGGGCCGCTGGCGTGGTTCGTCCTCGACGACCGTTTGCGCGTCGATGCGCCCGCATTATTGAAAGCCTGCAAGGCGCGTGGCTGGCGCACGTTGCTACTGTCCGGCGACAGCTCGCCGATGGTCGCCAGCGTCGCCGCGGAACTGGGCATCGACGAGGCCCGCGGCGGTTTGCGTCCGGACGACAAATTGCAGGTCCTGCAACAGTTGCACAAGGAAGGTCGCAAGGTGTTGATGCTCGGCGACGGAGTCAACGATGTTCCGGTGCTGGCGGCCGCCGACATCAGCGTCGCCATGGGTTCGGCCACCGATCTGGCGAAAACCAGTGCCGACGCCGTGCTGCTGTCCAACCGACTCGACGCGCTGGTGCAAGCTTTCAGCCTCGCCCGGCGCACCCGTCGGGTAATCATCGAGAACCTGCTGTGGGCCGGGCTGTACAATGGCCTCATGTTGCCGTTCGCCGCCCTCGGCTGGATCACGCCCGTGTGGGCCGCGGTCGGCATGTCGATCAGTTCGTTGACCGTGGTGCTGAACGCCCTGCGCCTGACTCGCCTGACTCGCCTGCCGAGCGCGCCGGCCGCCAGCGCCACGCCAGAAACCCGCCCGCTGCCGGCCTGAGCCGCGCGGGCATGGAGCCTTCCCATGCCAGCTCTCTACGTGATGATCCCGGCCGCGCTGCTGATCGTGGCCATCGCGGTCTACATCTTCTTCTGGGCAGTCGACAGCGGTCAGTACGACGACCTCGACGGCCCGGCCCACAGCATCCTGTTCGACGACCAGGATCCGAAACACACCGCTGCGGTCGACGAAGCCAGCGGCCATCCGGTCAAACCGGACGACAAGGCGCCCCCGCATGCTTGAGTTGGCGCCACTGCTGGTGTCTGCGGTGATCCTCGGCCTGCTCGGCGGCGGTCATTGCCTGGGCATGTGCGGCGGCTTGATGGGCGCGTTGACCCTGGCGATTCCCAAGGAACAGCGCAGCCGACGCTTTCGATTGCTGCTGGCCTACAACCTCGGGCGAATTCTCAGCTACGCCACTGCCGGCCTGCTGATCGGCCTGGCGGGTTGGGCGGTGGCGAACAGCCCTGCGGCGATGTTCATGCGCATCCTCGCCGGGTTACTGCTGATTGCCATGGGGCTTTATCTCGCGGGCTGGTGGAGCGGGCTGACCCGCATCGAAAGCGTCGGGCGCGGTCTGTGGCGGCATATCCAGCCCGTCGCGACCAAACTGCTGCCCGTGTCGAGCGTTCCCCGCGCATTGTTGCTCGGCGCGCTCTGGGGCTGGCTGCCCTGCGGGCTGGTTTACAGCACGCTGCTGTGGTCGGCGAGCCAGGGCAATGCGCTGGACAGTGCATTGCTGATGCTCGCGTTCGGCCTTGGCACCTGGCCGGTGTTGCTCGCCACCGGGCTGGCGGCCGAGCGTGTCACGGCGCTGTTGCGCAAACGTAGCGTGCGGATGGCCGGAGGACTGCTGGTCATGCTGTTCGGCATCTGGACCTTGCCGGGGCCGCATCAGCACTGGCTCATGGGGCATTAGAAACGGGATCAAAAGATCGCAGCCTTCGGTAGCTCCTACAGGGCATCGCGTATACCTGTAGGAGCTGCTGAAGGCTGCGACCTTTTGATCTTGACACCCGTTGATGCAAATCAAGATGCCCCAACGCCGCACCCCATAGACTTGCCGACACTGCCAGCCTATCCGGGGGAATGCCCGCATGATGCTCGACGCCATTCGTTGGGACACTGATCTGATCCGCCGTTATGACCTGGCGGGACCGCGCTACACCTCCTACCCGACCGCCGTTCAGTTCGACGGTCATGTCGGCACCTTCGACCTGTTCCATGCGCTGCGCGAAAGCCGCAAGGCCCTGCGCCCGTTGTCGCTGTATGTGCACGTGCCGTTCTGCGCGAACATTTGCTACTACTGCGCCTGCAACAAAGTCATCACCAAGGATCGCGGGCGTGCCCTGCCCTACCTGCAACGCCTGGAGCAGGAAATCCAGCTGATCGCCTGCCACCTCGACCCGGCGCAGAAGGTCGAGCAGCTGCACTTCGGCGGCGGCACGCCAACCTTTCTCAGCCATGACGAATTGCGCCAGCTGATGGCCCAGTTGCGCAAAAGCTTCAACCTGCTGGACGACGACACCGGCGATTACGGCATCGAAATCGACCCGCGGGAAGCCGACTGGTCGACCATGGGCCTGCTCCGTGAACTGGGTTTCAATCGGGTCAGCATCGGTTTGCAAGACCTCGACCCGGCGGTACAACGGGCGGTGAATCGCCTGCAAAGCCTGGAAGAAACCCGGGCGGTGATCGACGCGGCGCGGACGTTGCAATTCCGCTCGATCAACATTGACCTGATCTACGGCTTACCCAGACAGACACCCGACAATTTCGCCCGCACCGTCGACGAAGTGATCAACCTGCAACCGGACCGGTTGTCGGTGTTCAACTACGCGCACTTGCCGGAGCGCTTCATGCCGCAACGGCGAATCAACAGCGACGAGTTGCCGACCCCGGCGCAGAAACTGGAGATGCTCCAGCGCACCATCGAACAACTGACCGCCGCCGGCTATCGCTACATCGGCATGGACCACTTCGCCCTGCCCGACGATGAACTGGCGATTGCCCAGGAAGAATCGACCCTGCAGCGCAATTTCCAGGGCTACACCACCCACGGTCATTGCGATCTGATCGGCTTGGGCGTCTCGGCCATCAGCCAGATCGGCGACCTGTACTGCCAGAACAGCAGCGACCTGAACCAGTACCAGAACGCCCTGGCCTCCACGCAACTGGCGACCAACCGCGGCCTGCTGTGCAACGCCGATGACCGCGTCCGGCGGGCGGTGATTCAGCAGTTGATTTGCAGTTTCAACGTGGAATTCGCCGAGATCGAGCAGGCCTTCAACATCGATTTTCGCGGATACTTCGGCGAGTTGTGGCCACAGCTGCAAGGCATGGCCGAGGATGGGCTGATCGAACTGAACAATGAACGGATCAACGTACTGCCCGCCGGACGATTGCTGGTGCGTTCGGTGTGCATGGTGTTCGATGCCTACCTGGAACAACAGAACCGCCAGCGGTTTTCGCGAGTGATCTAACGTTTCATCGCCCCTTCGCCGCGCTGTGACAAAATGGCACAGCGCTGGCCTGATTGTCTCGCCGTGGGTTACCCTTACGTCTTATGTGTGTTTTCTCACAAGGATTTAAGAAATGTCCGAGCCAGTAAAGCTGCGCGCTAATAGTCAGGCCCATTGCAAGGATTGCAGCCTGGCTCCCCTCTGCCTGCCACTTTCTCTGAATCTGGAAGACATGGATGCGCTGGACGACATCGTTAAACGTGGCCGCCCATTGAAAAAAGGCGAATTCCTGTTCCGCCAGGGCGACGTTTTCGATTCCGTTTATGCAGTACGCTCTGGCGCCCTGAAAACCTTCAGCCTCAGCGATGGCGGTGAAGAACAGCTCACCGGCTTCCATCTGCCGAGCGAACTGGTCGGGCTGTCGGGCATGGACACGGAAAAGCATCCGGTCTCGGCGCAGGCACTGGAAACCACCTCGGTCTGCGAAATTCCGTTCGAACGCCTCGACGAACTGGCGCTGCAACTGCCGCAACTGCGCCGTCAGCTGATGCGCGTGATGAGCCGCGAAATCCGCGACGATCAACAAATGATGTTGCTGCTGTCGAAAAAAACCGCCGACGAGCGCATTGCCACGTTCCTGGTCAACCTGTCGGCACGCTTCCGCGCTCGCGGCTTCTCGGCCAATCAGTTCCGCCTGAGCATGTCGCGCAACGAAATCGGCAATTACCTGGGCCTGGCGGTGGAAACCGTGTCACGGGTGTTCACGCGCTTCCAGCAGAACGAACTGATCGCCGCTGAAGGCAAGGAAATCCATATCCTTGACCCGATCCAGCTCTGCGCCCTGGCCGGCGGCTCGATCGAAGGCTGAATCCGGCGATCGCGGCTGAGCGAAACGGTTCAGCCGCCGTTATACTGCGACGTTTGCAGCCTGCCAGGACAACTCGACGATGGTCTTCGACTCCTTCGACATCAAATCCCTGATCCGCCCTGTGATCGACTTCCCGAAACCGGGCGTCATCTTTCGCGACATCACCCCGCTGTTCCAGTCGCCCACCGCCCTGCGCCTGGTGATGGACAGCTTTGCCCACCGTTACGTCGAGGCTGATTTCACCCACATCGGTGCCATGGATGCCCGTGGTTTCCTGATCGGTTCGGTGCTGGCCTATCAGTTGAACAAGCCGCTGGTGCTGTTCCGCAAACAAGGCAAACTGCCGGCCGACGTGCTGGCCGAGGGTTATGCGACCGAGTACGGCGAAGCCTTCCTTGAAGTGCACGCCGACAGCCTTTGCGAAGGCGATTCGGTGGTGATGTTCGATGATTTGATCGCCACCGGCGGCACGCTGATCGCGGCGGCCAACCTGATTCGACGCATGGGTGCGCGGGTGCATGAAGCGGCGGCGATCATTGATTTGCCGGAGTTGGGTGGGTCGCAGCGGCTGGAAGATATGGGGATTCCTACTTTCTGCCTGACGCAGTTTGCGCTTAGCGATAAGTAAGCGGTGCCTTCACGGGCCTCTTCGCGAGCAAGCCCGCTCCCACATTTAATCTCCTGCGCACACAAAATTTGTGTTCGACAGCAATCAAATGTGCGGGCTTGCTCGCGATGAGGCCAGCAGCCACACCACCAACTAAAGCCCCATCTGCTTGCTGATAATCTCGTTCATCACTTCCCGCGTCCCGCCACCAATCGACAAGATGCGATTGTCCCGATAAAGCCGCTCCACCAGACTTTCGCGCATATACCCCAAGCCCCCCAGAATCTGCACCGCATCGCTGGTAATCCGATCCGCCGTGTCCGTCGCGAAATTCTTGGCCATGGAAATCTCCTTGATCACACTCTGCCCGGCAGCCATTTTTGCCGCCTGCCGATAGGTGAATTCCCGTGAGACCTCCAGTGCCGTAGCCATTTCCGCAAGGCGATGCTTGAGCACCTGAAACTTGCCGATCGGTTTCCCGAACGCCTCGCGCTGACGCGCCCACTTCAGGCTTTCTTCCAGCGCCAGTTGCGCGGTCATGTTGGCCATCAGCGCCAAGGCCAGGCGTTCACTCTGGAAGTTGCCCATGATGCAGGCGAAGCCCATGTTTTCGGCGCCGATCAGATTGCCTGCAGGTACGCGGCAATCGTCGAAGAACAACTCGGCTGTGTCCGACGCCCACCACCCATTTTCTTCAATTGGCGGCCCACGGTGAAACCCGGCGTGCCCTTCTCGATCAGCAACAGACTGATGCCGCCGAATCCGGGCGCGCCGGTACGCACCGCGACGGTGTAGTAATCCGCGCGCACGCCGCTGGTAATAAAGGTTTTGCTGCCGCTGACCCGGTAAAAGTCGCCGTCGCGCACGGCGCGGGTTTGCAGGTTGGCCACATCGGAGCCGCCACTGGGCTCGGTGACGGCCAGTGCGCTGATCTTCTCGCCGGCCAGTACCGACGGCACCACGCGATCCCGGACCTCGGGCCTGGCCCATTTGAGGATCGGCGGCAAGCCGATGTCCAGCGAGCCTAACCCGGCGACCAATCCGCCGGAGCCGCAGCGCATCAACTCTTCGCTGGCGGCGATTTTGGCGAACAGATCACCTTCGTGACTGCCGCCCAGGGCTTCGGGGTAACCGATCCCCAGAATCCCTGTCGCACCGGCCTTGAGGTAAAGCTCCCGGGGAAAGCTTTCGGCCTCCTCCCACTGTTCGATGTCCGGAAGAATCTCGCGCTCGACGAAACGTCTGACGCTGTCACGGACCAATTGGTGGTTGGGGTCGAAGTATTCCTGAAAGGCAGGCATCGGCGAACTCCACTGAGGGGTTCAGCGAAGTTAACCGAGCGCTTGCTTGGTTTTCAACAGGATTGTGTGAATCAGGTGGACCGAGGTGCCTGGATCGCCGGCAAGTCGGCTCCTACAAGGACGCGTGATATCTCTGTAGGAGCCGGCTTGCTGCGGGCGGCGTTCCGACGATGGCGTCGGTTCGAACACTACAAAGCGATCGGCTTACGCCCCGCAAACGAATGCGCCAACGTCCCGCCGTCCACCAATTCCAGCTCGCCACCCAACGGCACGCCGTGGGCGATACGCGAGGCGATCAGGCCTTTGTTGTTGAGCAACTGGGCGATGTAGTGCGCCGTAGCTTCACCTTCGACCGTCGGGTTGGTCGCGAGAATGACTTCGGTGAAGGTACCCGCCTCTTCGATCCGTGCCAGCAACTGCGGAATCCCGATGGCTTCCGGCCCGAGCCCGTCGAGCGGTGACAGATGGCCCTTGAGCACGAAATAGCGTCCACGGAAACCGGTCTGCTCCACCGCGTAGACATCCATCGGTCCTTCCACCACGCACAGCAAGGTGTCGTCGCGACGGGTATCGGCACATTGCGGGCACAGGTCGTCTTCGGTCAGCGTGCGGCACAAACGGCAGTGCCCCACGCCTTCCATGGCCTGGCTCAACGCCGACGCCAGGCGCGAGCCACCGCTGCGATCACGTTCGAGCAGCTGCAAGGCCATGCGCTGGGCAGTTTTCTGACCCACGCCTGGCAAAATTCGCAGGGCATCGATCAGTTGGCGAATCAAAGGGCTGAAGCTCATGGGGGAAACGTCCGACAAAACAACGAGACGCGGTTTATACCCGCGCCTCGAATGAGCGTCAATTATTCAGTCCTGAGCGACCCGCACCACCAGTTTGCCGAAGTTGCGTCCTTCCAGCAGACCGATGAACGCCTCGGGTGCATTTTCGAGACCATCGACCACGTCTTCACGGAATTTCACCTTGCCGTCGCGCACCCACGGCGCCATGGCGCTGATAAATTCCGGCTGGCGATCACCATAGTCATCAAACACGATGAAACCCTGGATGCGCACACGTTTGGTCAACAACGTGCGCTGCAATTGCGGCAGGCGATCCGGGCCGGTCGGGGCCTCGTGGGCATTGTACGACGCGATCAAACCGCAAAGTGGAATGCGAGCCTTGGGGTTGAGCAACGGCACCACCGCGTCGAAAACCTTGCCACCGACGTTCTCGTAATAGATGTCGATGCCCTGGGGACATACCAGCGCCAGCTCATGGGCGAAGTCGGGACTCTTGTGATCGATGCAGGCATCGAAGCCCAGCTCATCTACCACATAACGGCACTTGTCCGCGCCACCCGCCACACCGACCACACGCAGGCCCTTGATCTTCGCCACCTGGCCGACCACCGAACCCACGGCACCGGACGCCGCAGCGACCACCAGGGTTTCGCCGGATTGGGGTTGGCCGATGTCCATCAAGCCCATGTAAGCGGTCATCCCAGGCATGCCGAGCACGCCCAGCGCCATCGACGGGCTCGACAGCCCGGACGGCACGGGAGTGATGTTGCGACCGTCGCTGATGCTGTGGCTCTGCCACCCGGTAGCGCCGACGACCAGATCACCTTCGTGAAACCTGGGATTCATCGAACGCTCGACCCGGCTGACAGCCCCGCCAGTCATCACCTCGCCGATTTCTACCGGCGCCGCGTAGGAAGGCGCGTCACTCATGCGTCCGCGCATGTAGGGGTCCAGTGAAAGAAAAAGGGTCTTGAGCAGCACCTGACCGTCGGCCAGGTCCGGCAGCGCTTCCCTTTCCAGGCGAAAATTCTCTGGCGTCGGTGCGCCAACCGGGCGGGACGCCAGGACGATACGTTGGTTGAGGGTCAATGCTTCTGGCATGTGAGCGTCTCCTTTGATCGATGAATTCGGCGGTATAGGGGAGCAGACCTTTGTGGCGGTGGGGCGTTCGATGTTTTTGTCCGGGACCGAGTCGACCTCTTCGCGAGCAAGCCCGCTCCCACATTGGAACGCGGTCACCTGTGGGAGCGGGCTTGCTCGCGAAGGCGGCCTCACAGGCATCACTATTCCAACAGACAGAAACAAAAATGCCAGGCGCAATGCCTGGCATTTTTTTGTAGCTCATCCGACGCGCTTTGGCGAATCAGAATGGCAGTTTCATGCCGGGTGGCAATTGCATGCCAGCGGTCATGCCGGACATCTTGTCCTGGCTGTTGGCTTCGATCTTGCGCACGGCGTCGTTGACGGCGGCGGCGAACACAGCCTCCAGCATTTCCTTGTCGTCTTCGCTCAGGCCTTCGACCAGGCTTGGGTCGATGGTCACGCGCTTGACGTCGTGACGACCGGTCATCACCACGGTGACCATATCGCCACCGGCTTTACCGGTGACTTCGGCGTTGGCCAGTTCTTCCTGCATCTTGGCCATTTTTTCCTGCATCTGCTGCGCCTGCTTCATCAGGCCGGCCATGCCACCTTTCATCATGGGAATCACCTCAAAGTACTTGGATAAAAACAGCGCCCGGCCCATGCGGCCGAACGCCTTCAGTTATTAGCCCTGACTGGCCAGGGCTTCGACAGGTTCAATAGTATCGTTACGGACCACCGCACCGAACTGCTGCATCATTTGCTGGATGAACGGATCACCGTGGATCGATTCCTCGGCCTCGCGCTGGCGGTTTGCACGGCGCCGGGATGCGGCCTGTGCCGGAGTTTCCTGCTCGGGCTTGATCAGCTCCATGCTCAGGGTCAGCGTGCGCCCGTGAAACTGGTTCAACGCATCATTGAGACGACGCTGCTGGGTCGCATTGAACAAGGCGCTGTGGGCCGGGTCCAGGTGCATCAGCCAATGATCGCCCTCCACGGAGATCAGCGTGCAGTTGGCGGCGATGCTGCCGGTCATGCCGGAAATCGGCAATTTCGGGAACAGCTCCAGCCATTGCAGGGCCAGACCGGTGGCGGGCATCGCGGCCGGTTCAGGCTCGGGCTCCGGCGCTGGCTCGGCGGTATGTTCGCTGGCCAGTTCGTCGAGGTAGCTGTAAGCCGAATCCATGTCCGGCTCGATGTAATCCTCATCCAACGGCGGCTCGTCGTCGGGGTCGATACCCGGTGTAGCGGCGTCGACGTCGGCCACGGACGGCTCGGGGATTGGCGCAGCGGCCCACTCCGGCGCGTCCGGCACAACGCTATCAGGCGTCGGCAACGGCATCGGGGGCAATTCGGGTTGCTCGCCAGCTGTTTCCAGCACCGGCTCGACGGCTGGCTGCTGAACGATTTCGGGCTCTACCGGGTCGTTCCATGGCAGATCGACGACGGCTTCAACCGCGGCTGGCTCGGGCACGACAACCGGTTCAGGCACGACAACGGGCGCGACCGGCTCAGGCTCTGGTGCGGGAACTGGAGCAACAACCGCAGCGACCGGTGCAACTGCCGCAGCGACCACCGGCGCAACAACCGGCGCGGCAGCCACTGAGTTTGCGGAATCAACTGTGGCCTGGCTGATCCCCACTGGCTTTAGCGGTTGCCTCGGTGCGTCTTCGGTGTCTGCGGGCCGGAACGCCAGCATTCGCAGCAAGACCATTTCAAAACCACCACGCGGGTCCGGCGCCAGCGGCAAATCGCGGCGGCCGATCAGGCCCATCTGGTAGTAGAACTGCACGTCTTCGGCCGGCAAGGCCTGGGCCAGCGCCAACACCCGATCACGGTCGCCGTGACCATTGTCGACACCTTCAGGCAAGGCCTGGGCGATGGCGACACGGTGCAGCACGTTAAGAATTTCCGAAAGCACGCCGTTCCAGTCCGGGCCTTGTTCGGCCAGATGACGGACGGCCTCGAGCAACGCCTTGGCGTCGCCTTCGATCAGCGCATGCAGTACGTCGTAAACCTGACCGTGATCGAGCGTCCCGAGCATTGCCCGCACGTCGGCGGCCATGACTTTGCCCTCACCGAAGGCAATCGCCTGGTCGGTCAGGCTCATGGCGTCGCGCATCGAACCATCGGCGGCGCGGCCCAGCAGCCACAGTGCATCGTCTTCGAACGGCACGTTCTCGACGCCCAGCACGTGGGTCAAATGCTCGACCACGCGTTCCGGGGTCATGTTTTTCAGGGAGAACTGCAGGCATCGCGACAAAATCGTTGCAGGAAGTTTCTGCGGATCAGTCGTCGCCAGAATGAATTTGACGTAGGGCGGTGGCTCTTCGAGGGTTTTCAGCAGCGCATTGAAGGAATGGCTGGAGAGCATGTGCACTTCGTCGATCAGGTAGACCTTGAAGCGACCGCGGCTCGGGGCGTACTGCACGTTGTCGAGCAGCTCGCGGGTGTCCTCGACCTTGGTCCGGCTCGCGGCGTCGATCTCGATCAGGTCGACGAAGCGGCCTTCATCGATCTCGCGACACACCGAGCACTCGCCACAGGGCGTCGAAGTGATACCTGTTTCACAGTTCAGGCATTTGGCGATGATCCGCGCGATGGTGGTCTTGCCGACCCCGCGCGTTCCGGTAAACAGGTAAGCGTGGTGCAGCCGTTGGCTGTCCAAGGCATTGATCAGAGCCTTGAGCACATGGGTCTGGCCGACCATTTCGCGGAACGAGCGCGGACGCCATTTACGTGCAAGAACCTGATAACTCATCGAAAACCGTCGCAACGAAGGAACAGAAGCGGCTAATGCTAGCGGAGCAAGGCCAAAATTGCATCCGGCGCGCTCGTCTAATCTGGCTAAGATGCTCTTTGGGGGTATTTATCGGAGTGTTTATGCGGCTGGCCTTGGGGGCACTGCTGTTGATCAGCCTGAACAGCGCTGCCACCGACGTGCCGTTGCGTTTCGTGGTGCCCGACAGCTGGGCGATGCCGATGGTGCAACTGGAGCGCGGCCGACCGACCCAGGGCATCCTGCATGACGTAATGGTCAGCCTCGCCACCCAGCTCGGCGTTCCGGCCGAGTTTCACGTGCTGCCCCGGGCGCGGGTGCAAGGCGCGATGGAACACGGCGAGGTCGATGTCCGCTGCTATGCCGCGCAGTCGTGGCTGCCGAATCCCGAGGACTACCTCTGGAGCATTCCCCTCTGGAATCAGCCCGACATGCTGATCAGCCGGCAACAACCGGAGATCGCGGTGACTCCGGCAAACTTGCCGCGACAAGCCATCGGTACGGTTCTGGGTTACAGCTACCCGGCCCTGCAGCCACTGTTCGATGCCGGCCGCCTGATTCGCGAAGACGCGCGCAACCAGGATCAAGTGCTGGACAAGCTTCTGGCCGGACGTTATCGCTATGCCGTGAGCAACCAGTGGACGCTCGACTGGTTCAATCAACGCTTGCTGCCTGACGGGCAACTGCAAGGCGTGGCGGTGCTGCAGGAGCAGCGTGTCGGTTGCTACGTGCGCAATGATCCGAAAGTGCCGGCGCAACGCATTCTGCGCACCTTGCTGAGGATGAAAATGTCCGGGGAGATCGATGACATCATCCGGCTTTACGTCGGCAAACCGTAAAAACCTGTGGGAGCGAGCTTGCTCCTACATTTGATCTTCATATGCCCGACAAACGAGGTCAGGCTGTTTGATCCAGCCCCCGCCATTGCAGCGGTGCAACAAACCCCTCGACCCAGCCCGGCACCTCCGCCGCCGGCATCGGTCGAGCGATGAAGTAACCCTGGGCAACGTCGCACCCCAGCTGCAACAACAGCTCACCATGCTCAATGCTTTCCAGCCCCTCGGCGACCACCTGTCGGCCAAACGCCCGGGCCAGGCCAATGACCGCCGTGGTCAGGGCCAAGTCATCGTGATCATGCAGAATGTCGCGGATAAACGACTTGTCGATCTTGATGGTCTGGGTGCGCAAGCGCTTGAGGTAGCTCAACGATGAATACCCGGTGCCAAAGTCGCCCAATGAAAACTGTACACCGAGCGCCTGACAGGCCTGCAGACAAGCGCTGACATGCTGGATGTTTTCGATGGCCACCGACTCGACGATTTCCAGGTCGAGCATCTGCGGCGCGACCCGGTCATGCCGGGCAAGCACCTGCCTGAGGCGGTCGACGAAGTCCGCCCGCTGAAAATGCCGGGCGGCAATGTTGACGCTGATCGGCCAGCCCTGCCCCGCTTGCTGCCAACGGTCCAACTGCAACAACACCTGATCCATCACCCACTCACCGATATCGATGATCAGGTCCGTTTCCTCCACCAGCGGCAGGAACTCCTTGGCCGGCACCGTGCCGTCTCGCGGGTGCTCCCAGCGCAACAGCGCCTCGAAGCCGACGACAACGCCGTGTCGCATATTGACCTTGGGCTGGAAATACAGGCGCAGTTCACCGGCAGCCAGCGCCTGGCGTACCCGTTCGACAGTCTGGTGAGTGGCCTTGACCTCTTGATCCCGGAACACATCGAACAAATGGAAACGATTGCGCCCGCTCTGCTTGGCCACATACATGGCCTGATCGGCGTGACGCAGCAGGGTTTCGGCGTCTTCGTTGTCGTGGGGAAACAGGGTGACGCCGATGCTGGCATAGACATTCAAGGCCTTGCCCTGCAGCGTGTACGGTGCGGAAATCGCCCCCAGCACTCGGTTCAGCGCCGCGCGCAACTCCGACACATCACGCACATAACGCAACACCAGCACGAACTCGTCGCCGGCCAGTCGCGCCACCACATCCTCGCCGCGAACAATGTCGCGCAGACGCTTGGCCACCTCCACCAGCAACAGGTCGCCACTGGCATGCCCGTAGCCATCGTTGACCGCCTTGAAGCCATCGAGGTCGAGCATGCACACCGCCAGCGGAATGTTTTCCTCGCGGGAGAAGGCCAGCGCCTGATCCAGTAAATCCGAGAGAAACGCGCGGTTGGGCAGCCCGGTCAACACGTCATGGCCGACCCGCCATTGCAGGGAATGCAGCAATTGGCGTTTTTCGCTGATGTCGAAACGAATCGCCAGGTAACGGTGAATCCGCCCGGTGGCGTCATCCAGCACCGGCACCAGGGTGCTTTCGACCCAATACAGACGGCCATCCTTGGCGCGATTGCAGATCTCGCCCTTCCAGACATTGCCCAATGCGATGGTGCGCCACATCCCGGCAAAAAAATCAGCGGAATGCAGGCCGGAGTTGAGCAGGCGATGGTTCTGCCCGAGCAGTTCATCACGGCTATAGCCAGATATGGCGCAAAACTGATCATTGACGTAGGTAATCCGGCCGGTCAGATCGGTCTCGGAAAAAATGGCGGCGGCATCAACGGCCCTGCGGTATTTCTCATCCATGAGTCACGCTCACTGTCGCTAGCGGTGGTACCGCTCGACCAGCGCACAATGCCCGGAAGAGATGTTTTGAATCGTACTGCGCAGAGCCACGTGATCACTCCATTTACAGCGATTGATGGCCCATTGGCAGCCGAAGATCAACTAGTCTCAAAGACCCTGATAAAGGGCAGCAACCACGATTTCGGTAACATTTTGCAAGGCCTCAGGTCGCGTCAGTGCTCCACATACCGCTCGCACGAGCGCAATGCTGGCTCTTCCATATCAGCCGAACTTCCGAAAACAGATCACCGAATACCCCTCTGGATCGGCGATTCTACGAAATGCATCACATTTTGCAAAGCAAGGTGATGAATCATGCGGTTGTCTAATGCGAAAATCTATCGTTAAGTTCTTGATTCTAAATGGGAATTGAGCGATGCAAATTTCAAGTTTGGGTCCAGCCATCCGGCGTTACCGCAAGGTCGCGGGGCTTACTCAGGCTGAACTCGGCGAAAAAACCGGTTTTGACCCCAAAACCATCAGCCGCTTCGAAACCGGCACCTACACTCCCAGCGTGGAAGCCCTGTTCCTGCTTGCCGACGTGCTGGACGTGAAGCTGAAAGCCTTTTTCGCAGATTTGGGCGACGAAGACGAACAGCGGGCGTACCTGTTCGCAGTCATACATAAAGCCCCCCCGAAGGATCTGGGAAAGCTGATTGCAGCGGTTGACCAGGCCTTGTCCAAGCCTTAGTGACAGAAATGAAAAAAGGAGGCCGACCTGTCGTGGTTTGACAGGTCAACCTCCTTTTTTTGCGCCGTTTTCAAAAACCCAAACGACGAAAATCCGCCCTGGACGAGAACCATGGCAGAACAATAAAACGGTATTTTTTGATGGATAACGCGAGAGAGGGCTCGCGGTGCGTTATGGAGGCAACCCCACCAGCCACACCCCGGCACACAATGTTCCCGCTGTGGCTGCTTCCTTCCGGATCTGACCAGGTTCACGGGTAATCGTTGCGGGGGGACCGATGGGGTCACCATAACGACGCTCACCTGACGGCGAGCCGCGCCATTGTACCTGTCTGAGACGAAGTTACAACCGTTGGGTGTAGATAAAAAACATGAGCGGGTTCAAGGACATGCGGCGCGCTTGAAAAGGTCGCAGCCTTCGGCAGCGCCTACAGGTGTACGCCCATTCATGTAGAAGCTGCCGAAGGCTGCGATCTTTTGATCTCATTGCGCCAACACCTCATCCGCCCTGCCGCCCTCCTGCTGGATCACCAGGTGAATAAAGTGCAACTTGGCGATCACCGCCGGCGACAGGACGAACGGGTAGAAATCCGGTTGGCCCATGCTGCGCGATAGCTCGTTGAGCATGCCAGCCAGTTCGATCCAGGCATTGACGAAGGACAGGAACGCCATACCCCCGGGATGCTGCGGATCGTAGAGGGTTGTGGACGGAAATGGCTGGTAGTCGAAATCCATTTCCCGCGCGCTCATGCCGAAACCGAGTGCAGTGTCCACCGCATCCATCATGTGCAGGTAGTGCGCCCAGGTTTCCGCCCAGTCTTCCCATGGATGCATAGTGGCGTAGGCGCTGACGAACTGCTGCTGCCAGTCGAGCGGCGCGCCTTGCTGGTAATGGCGATCAAGGGCATCGGCGTAACTCGCGCGCTCGTCACCGAACAGGTTGCGAAACGGCTCCAGCCAAGGGCTGCCGGCGATCAGCCGATCCCAATAATAGTGTCCGACCTCATGACGAAAGTGCCCGAGCAGCGTGCGATAGGGTTCGTGCATTTGCACCCGGACCTGCTCACGGTGGGCGTCGTCGGCTTCCTTGATGTCGAGGGTGATCAGGCCGTTGGCATGGCCAGTCGTCGGCGGTTTGCCTTCGAGGTCGACGCCAATGAAATCGAAGGCCAGGCCGGTCTCTTCGTCCGCGGTTTTGGGAATGACCTGCAAACCCAGGCTGATCAACTGTGCAACCAGACGACGCTTGGCGGTTTCGACCTTGCGCCAGCGTTCGTGATTCTCAGGAATCGACAAATCAGGAATGGTGCGATTCAGGCTACAGGCGATACATAACGCATCGTGGTCGTTGGCAGGCAATAGCCAGTTGCACGCGGCAGGGGAATCGAGATTGGCGCAGCGGCGGAACATACCGGCGTCGGGATCGGCGTCGAGAATCCAGGTATCCGCCTGCTGGCCGGGTTGCAGCGACGACAAACGACTGTGCTCAGGCTGATAACCCAGCGCCGCCGAACAGGCCAGGCACTGGCTGTTGCGAAAGAACAGCGACTGCCCGCAGCGGCAATGCCAGACCTTGCTGTTGCGCGAACGCTCGCCGGTGAAGGGCGCGGCAATGCGCGAGCTGAGCTGTTCGAAGAAGCGGTGCATGGCGATCTCTCCCTGGGGCTTGCCAAGACTAGATCATTGCCGCGCGAAGATCGTTCCCGCATTTTATGTGAGGAAAATCAAAAGATCGCAGCCTTCGGCAGCTCCTACCTTGATGGGCGTACACCCTGTAGGAGCTGCCGAAGGCTGCGATCTTTTGATCTTGCACTTCCCGGTGTCAGATCGGGATGCCGTGTTTCTTCAGGAAATCGACAAACGCTTCTTCATCGAGAACCTTCAACCCGAGCTCATTGGCCTTGGCCAACTTGGAGCCCGCACCCGGCCCCGCCACCACGCAATGGGTCTTGGCCGACACCGAGCCGGCCACCTTGGCGCCCAGGCTTTCCAGCTTGTCCTTGGCGACGTCACGGCTCATCAATTCCAGCGAACCGGTCAGCACCCAGGTCTGTCCGGCCAGCGGCAGTCCCTCGACGACCTTCTTCTCGCTCTGCCAGTGCATGCCGAAATCGCGCAACTGTTTTTCAGCGGCTTCAGCGATCTGGCGATTGTCCGCCACGGCAAAAAACTCGCGAACCGAATTGGCCTGTTTCTCTGGCAGCGCCTGACGCATGTCCAGCCAGTCAGCGCCGAACACGCCTTCCAGCGAACCGAACTTGTCCGCCAGTTTCTGCGCCCCGCCCGGCCCGACCGAAGGAATGTGCAACTTGTCGAGGAAACCGCCCAGCGTGGTACTCGCTGCAAACTCGGCGCCCAGGTCGCCCTGATCCTGAATCTGCAGGCCATGCCTGAGCAGATCCGCGATCACCTGCCGGTTATGCGCATCTTCAAAGAAGCTGTGGATCTCGTGAGCCACTTCCAGGCCGACATCCGGCAAATACGTGAGCACGTGCGGCAATGCTTGCTGAACCCGCTCCAGCGAACCGAGAGAGCGCGCCAGCACCTTGGCCGTCTCCTCGCCGACATCGGGAATGCCGAGGGCGTAGATAAACCGCGCGAGGCTCGGTTTTTTACTGTCTTCGATGGCGCTGAGCAGCTTCTTGCTCGACAGCTCCGCAAACCCTTCCAGATCGACAATGTCGTCAAACTTCAACGCATAAAGGTCGGCCGGAGAACTCACCAGGCCTTCATCGACCAGTTGCTCGACGCTTTTATCGCCCAGCCCTTCAATGTCCATCGCGCGACGCGAGACAAAGTGAATGATCGCCTGCTTGAGCTGCGCACCACAGGCCAGTCGACCGACGCAGCGATACACCGCGCCCTCACTGACGGTCTCGCGACCCTTGCTGCGCTTGACCAGTTGCGTGCGTTCGACATGGGAACCGCAAACCGGGCACTTCTGCGGGATCTGTACCGGACGCGCATTGTCCGGACGGCGCTCCATGACCACTTGCACCACTTGCGGAATCACATCGCCCGCACGACGGATGATCACGGTGTCGCCGATCATCAGGCCCAGACGCGCGACTTCGTCCATGTTGTGCAACGTCGCATTGGCCACGGTGACGCCCGCCACCTTGACCGGTTTCAAGCGCGCCACCGGTGTGACTGCACCGGTACGACCGACCTGGAATTCCACGTCGAGCAATTCGGTGAGTTCTTCCATGGCCGGAAATTTGTGGGCAATCGCCCAGCGCGGCTCGCGAGCGCGGAAACCCAGCTCACGCTGGGAGGCGATGCTGTTGACCTTGAACACCACGCCGTCGATTTCATAGGCCAGGCTGTTACGGCGCTCACCGATGTCGCGGTAGTAATCCAGGCACTCATCGATACCGTGGGCCAGTTTCAACTCGCGACTGATGGGCATGCCCCACGCCTGAAGCTGCTTCAGATTGCCGATGTGCGTGTCGGCAATGTCCGCTGAAACCTGGCCGATGCCGTAGCAGCAGAACTCCAACGGACGGTTGGCGGTGATCTTCGAATCCAGCTGACGCAAACTGCCCGCCGCCGCATTGCGCGGGTTGGCGAAGGTCTTGCCGCCGACTTCCAGTTGCGTTGCGTTGAGCCGTTCGAAACCGGCTTTGGACATGAACACTTCGCCGCGCACTTCGAGCGTCGCCGGCCAGCCCGTGCCTTGCAGTTTGAGCGGGATGTTGCGCACGGTGCGCACGTTGACACTGATGTCTTCGCCGGTGGTACCGTCGCCGCGGGTCGCTCCACGCACCAGCACACCGTCCTGATAAAGCAGGCTGACCGCCAGGCCATCGAGCTTCGGTTCACAGCTGTATTCCACCGCCGCACCACCGCCAAACAAGTCGCCGGCCGGCAGATCAAGCCCTTCCGTCACACGGCGATCGAACTCGCGCATGTCGTTTTCTTCAAAGGCGTTGCCGAGGCTGAGCATCGGCACTTCGTGACGCACCTGAGTGAACGCTGACAGCGCCGCGCTGCCGACGCGCTGGGTCGGCGAGTCGCTGGTGATGAGGTCAGGGTTGGCCGCTTCAAGGGCCTTGAGTTCATGGAACAACCGGTCGTATTCAGCGTCCGGAATGCTCGGCTCGTCCATCACGTGGTAGCGATAATTGTGCTGATCCAGCTCAGCGCGCAGTTCTAGAATGCGGTTTTTGGCGGCGGTCATGGGTGTTCTCTCATAAAGCAAAAGAGCAGCCGAGGCTGCTCAATCTGTAAACGCGGTTTAATCATTGCAGGAGCCGGCTTGCTGGCGATGCCGGTTTCGAGGACGCCATCGCCAGCAAGCCGGCTCCTGCAAGGCACGGGTTATTGCGACTTCCCGCACGTTGCCAATTTCAGCGCTTCTGGGTCAGCGCGCGACGTTCGAATTCTACGATGCGCTGACGGTAATGCTCGATCGTCTGGGCAGTCAGTACGCTGCGCTGGTCATCTTTCAGTTCGCCATTCAGCTCCTGGGACAACTTGCGTGCTGCAGCCACCATCACATCAAAAGCCTGCTTCGGATGACGCGGGCCTGGCAGGCCGAGGAAGAAACTCACCGCCGGTGTGCTGAAGTGATCGATGTCGTCCAGATCGAAGATGCCCGGCTTGACCGCATTGGCCATGGAGAACAGGACTTCGCCATTGCCGGCCATGCTTTCGTGGCGGTGGAAGATGTCCATTTCACCGAAACGCAGACCGCTTTCCAGAATGTTCTGCAACAGCGCCGGGCCCTTGAAGCCGGCGGCGTCGCGGCAGATCACGCTGATCACCAGCACTTCTTCGGCTTGCGGTTGTTCCTTGTCGCTGACCGATGGCGAGGCCTTGGTGTCATCCGGGAAATCGTCGTCACGGCTGCTGAAGCTCGGGCCGCCGTCCAGATCCAGGCTGAGGTTCATGTCGCCTTGCGACGGTTCACCATGGCCACGCTTGCCGCGCTTGGAACCCGACTCGCGCGGTTCACGGGCAGGCATGCTCACCGACGGCAGGTCGTGCTCGTCCAGTTGCGGTTCTTTGTGGGTATCCAGGACGCGGGGCGGGCCCAACAGCTCGGCGCTGGTGTCCTCGTCCGGCAAATTGGACAGACTCCGGTCAAGACGGAATTTCAGTTTTCCCTTGCCGCCGCGCATGCGGCGCCAGCCATCGAAAAGAATACCGGCAATGACAATAATGCCGATGACGATCAGCCACTCGCGCAGACCGATTTCCATGTAATCCCGTGCCTCTATAAAAAATGCTGAAAAATAAGGGGTTTACAACTCGTAAACCGCTTTAAAACGTGGCGCCAACTCTATGTTCTGACAGGCGTTTTGCCCACGTATACGAAAAATTGACATTAAACTAGCACGACCAAAGGCAACTTTACACCGTCTGTCACAATGGCTTGCGCGAATATGTCGATTGGCCAGCAAGTAGAGGGAGGTAAAAGAGTCCTACAGACTAAAAATACCCACCCTACAAGCGCTGGCTCAGGCCTCCACCATCGCCATCGCCTCCTCGACATCCACGGCCACCAGACGCGAGCATCCCGGTTCGTGCATCGTCACCCCCATCAATTGTTCGGCCATTTCCATGGCGATCTTGTTGTGGGTGATATAGATGAACTGCACTGTCTGCGACATCTCTTTGACCAACCGTGCGTAGCGTCCAACGTTAGCGTCATCCAGTGGTGCATCAACTTCATCGAGCATGCAGAACGGCGCCGGATTCAACTTGAAGATCGCAAAAACCAGGGCCAATGCGGTCAGGGCTTTTTCGCCGCCGGAGAGCAAATGGATGGTGCTGTTCTTCTTTCCGGGCGGCTGCGCCATGATCGTCACCCCTGTATCGAGTAGATCTTCGCCCGTCAGTTCCAAATACGCGCGGCCTCCACCGAAAACTTTTGGGAAAAGCGCCTGTAAACCGCCATTGATCTGATCAAAGGTATCTTTGAAACGATTGCGGGTTTCCTTGTCGATCTTGCGAATCACGTTCTCGAGGGTGTCCAGCGCTTCCACCAGATCGTCGTTTTGCGCATCCAGATAACGTTTACGCTCTGATTGTTGCTGATATTCGTCGATGGCCGCGAGGTTGATCGCACCGAGACGCTGAATGCGTGCGGCAATGCGCTCGAGTTCTTCTTCGGCGTCCTTCTCGCTGGCTTCGGTGGTCAGCGTGGCGAGCACCCCGTGCAGGTCGTAGCCGTCTTCCAGCAACTGATCTTCCAGGGTCTTGCGGCGCACGGTCAGGGCTTGCCATTCCATGCGTTGCGTTTCCATCTGGCCACGAATCAACTGCGATTGCTGTTCGGCCTGGTGGCGGCGCTTCTCGGCGTCTCGCAGTTCACGGTCGGCGTCTTCGAGGGCGATCTGCGCGGTCTTGAGTTCTTCATCGACGGTCATGCGCTTGTCGAGCAACTCTTCGAGCTTCAGGCGCAGCTCTTCCAGCGGCGCCTCGCCCTCCTCCAGATTGAGGCTCAGTTGTTCGCGTTTTTCTGTCAGGCGCTCGGACTGCATTTCCAGCCGCTCCAGCGCCTGACGCGTCGAGTCGTGTTGCGCCCTGAGCGACCCCAGACGCACCGCCAGTTGATGCGCGTGATCCTTATGCTGACGAGCCTCCTGACGCACGCGATCAAGCCGCTCGCGCAGGCTGTCGCGCTGGGCCAGCAGCAGCTCACGCTGCTCGGTGTCCAGTGCCATGGCATCGAGGGCCTCCTGCAATTGCAGGCGCGCTTCACCGATATTTTCGTGCTCCAGAGCGCGCTGTTCGGCCAGCTCGGTGAGTTCTTCATCAAGCCGGGTACGGCGCAAGGTCAGTTGCTCGACCTTGGCTTTTCCAGCGGACAATTGGGCTTTCAATTCGCCTTGCTGACGCGCTTCGTCCTGCAGCAAACGACGCAAATGTTCGCGACCGTTTTCCTGCTGACGCTGCTGCGCCCTGAGATTTTGCAGTTGGGTTTCCAGGGTTTCGACCGTGGCCTCGCGCTCTTCACGTTCGCTGCTCAGTTGCTGGATTTCCTGTCCGCGAGCCAGCACACCGCTTTCCGCTTCGCTGGCGCGGCGCACCCGCAAAAAGTGCCGACCGACCCAATAACCGTCACGACTGATCAGGCTCTGGCCGGCACTCAACTGACTGCGCAGGGCCAAGGCCTGTTCGAGGCTTTCCACCGGTTTGACCTGACCCAGCCATGGCGACAGATCGACCTGCGCCTCGACCTTGTCGAGCAAGCTGCCGGGAACGCGCACGCCATCGCTGGCGGGGCTGAGCAAACGCAAATCGCCCTGGGCAAAACCGGCCAGATCGAAATCGCCGAAATCATCCACCAGCACCGCTTGCAGATCGGCACCCAGCACGGTTTCCACCGCCAGCTCCCAACCGGCTTCTACGTTCAGGCCTTCGGCCAGTCGCGGGCGGTCCGCCAGGTGCTGCTCACGCAACCATTCAGCGGTGCCGGTGCCCGGATCGAGCGCGGCTTGCTGCAAGGCTTCAAGCGAAGCGAGACGCCCGTTGAGGCGCTGCAAATCACCCTGTGCCTGTTGTTGGGCCGACAGCGCTTGCTGCAACTCCTGACGCAGCTGCTCAAGGCGTTCGACCTGCGCTTCTTCACTGGCCTGCAAATCTTCCAGTGTCGCTTCGCTGGCGGCGAGTTGCTCGCTGAGTTCCATGATCGCTGCGTCTTCCGGGTCCGCCGAGAGCAACGCGCGCTCTTCGCCGAGACGCTTCTGACGATCCGCCAGGCGTTCCAGGCTGGTTTCCAGCTGCTGGATCCGCGACTGCTGGACTTCCGATTGGCGACGCGGCTCGGCGGCGGTCAGGTTGAACGTGTCCCACTGCTCCTGCCAGCCGTGCATGGTGGTTTCGGATTCTTCCAGCGCGGCGGCGGCTTCTTCGGCGGCGGCGCTGGTGACTTCCTGCTCCGGCGTGAGCATGTCCAGCTCTTCGCCGAGGGTCAGCAGCAATGTGCGGTCGTGGCCCAAATGCGATTCGGTTTCCAGACGCGCGCGCTCGGCTTCTTTCAGATCGTCCTGCAACTGACGCAAACGTTGCTGACCGTGCTGGATACTCTGCTCGACCCGGGCAATGTCGCCACCGACCGAATAGAAACGGCCCTGCACCAGATTGAAGCGTTCGGACAGGTCATGGTGCCCGTCACGCAAGCGTTCGATGCTCGCATCGGCGTTGCGTTGCTCGGCCACCAGCGCTTCGAAGGTGACTTCCTGGGTGCCGATGATCGCTTCGCGCTGCCCCACCTGTTCGTTCAGCGCCTGCCAGCGCAATGCTGACAGTTGCGCCTTGAGCTGACGCTCCTCGCCCTTGTATTCCTGATACTTCTTGGCGGCCTCGGCCTGGCGGTGCAGGCGTTCGAGCTGACGCGTAAGCTCTTCGCGCAGGTCCGTCAGGCGCTCCAGGTTTTCGTGGGTGCGACGAATGCGGTTTTCAGTCTCGCGCCGGCGCTCCTTGTACTTGGAGATGCCCGCCGCTTCTTCAATGAAGTTGCGCAAGTCTTCGGGCTTGGATTCGATCAGCTTGGAGATCATTCCCTGCTCGATGATCGAGTAACTGCGCGGGCCCAGGCCGGTACCGAGGAAGATGTCGGTGATATCGCGGCGGCGGCATTTGGTGCCGTTGAGGTAATAGGTGGTCTGGCTGTCGCGGGTCACTTTGCGGCGAATGGAGATTTCCGCGTAAGCCGCGTATTCGCCGAGCAGCGTGCCGTCGGAGTTGTCGAACACCAGCTCGATACTCGCCTGGCTCACCGGTTTGCGGCTGGTCGAACCGTTGAAGATGACGTCGGTCATCGACTCGCCACGCAGGTTCTTGGCCGAGCTCTCGCCCATCACCCAGCGTACGGCGTCGATGATGTTCGACTTGCCGCAACCATTGGGCCCGACCACCGCCGCCATGTTACTGGGGAAGTTCACCGTGGTCGGATCGACGAAGGATTTGAACCCCGCCAGTTTGATGCACTTGAGCCGCACGCTTAAGCGTCCGTCAGGGCAGAGATCACCAGATCGCAACTGCGCTGGCAATACGCGGTCAGCACGGTGCGAATCAGCGCATAGTCACGGGCGATCACGGCCGCGAGCAAGCGTTCGAACAGTTCCAGATACTCGCTCATCGAGGCCTTGCGCTGCTCCAGGGCAAGGAAATACGCACGGCTCATGGCCGGTTGCAGATTCTCGACGGTTTCCTGCAAGTACGGGTTGTTGGCAAACCCGTACGTGGCGCGCATCACATTGAAACTGTCGTCGACGAAGGCATGGATGTCCTGGCGCTCGTAGCTCGCGGTCAGGCGCTGCTGAATCTGCAAGAACGGCGCCAGGTCGGCCTGGACTTTCCAGCCAGTCGCCACGGCATTGGCGAGCAGGATGTACATCTCGCCCATCAGCGTGCACAGGCTCTGCACCTTGTGCGCGGTGAGTTCGGTCACATGCGCGCCGCGTCGCGGCAGGATCGCGATCAGGTGGCGACGCTCGAGGATCAGCAAGGCTTCGCGGACCGAGCCGCGGCTGACATTGAGGGCCAGCGTGACCTTCTGTTCCTGGATGCGCTCCCCGGGCTTCATTTCGCCACGAATGATGCGTTCGGCGAGGTGGTGAGCGATTTGCTCGGCGAGGCTGTCCGGCGCCTTGAACGTCATGGTTGTCCCTTCAAACTCTTCGATCTGCACAAGCGGCGCAGTGTAGCGCACATGAAGGGTCATGGCGGAGTGCCCACTCGGCGGTTTTTGGCACGAATCCAGCAAAAAGCAGGCTATCCCGCGAGGGTCAATAATGAAGGAACAGGTTGTTGATCGACAAAATGCTATTTCCTGACCTTTAAGTCAGAAAATCATTGACCCAAAAGTCAGACCTGATAAATTCGGTCCACGTCGGTTAACAACAATAATGAGTCTGCGAGGCCTTCCGTGATCCAGTTTTTACTAAACCAGGAACTCCGTAGCGAGCACGCCCTGGACCCGAACCTGACCGTGCTCAATTATCTGCGCGACCATGTGGGCAAACCCGGCACCAAAGAAGGCTGCGCCAGCGGTGACTGCGGCGCGTGCACCGTGGTGGTCGGCGAGCTGCAAACGGATGACGATGGCCGCGAACACATTCGCTATCGCAGCCTCAACTCGTGCCTGACGTTCGTTTCGTCGCTGCACGGCAAACAACTGATCAGCGTCGAAGACCTCAAGCACCAAGGCGAACTGCACAGCGTGCAGAAAGCCATGGTCGAGTGCCACGGCTCGCAGTGCGGTTTCTGCACCCCCGGTTTCGTGATGTCGCTGTTCGCGCTGCAAAAAAACAGCGATCAGCCGGACTCGCATAAAGCGCACGAAGCGCTGGCCGGCAACCTCTGCCGCTGCACTGGCTATCGGCCGATTCTGGAAGCTGCCGAACAGTCCTGCTGTGGCAAACAGCCGGACCAGTTCGATGCTCGCGAAGCCGATACCATCGCCCGCCTGAAAGCCATCGCCCCCACCGACATCGGTGAACTCAACAGCGGCGACAAGCGCTGCCTGGTGCCGCTGACCGTGGCCGATCTGGCCGACCTCTACGACGCTTATCCACAAGCCCGGCTGCTGGCCGGCGGTACGGACCTGGCGCTGGAAGTCACCCAGTTCCACCGCACCCTGCCCGTGATGATCTACGTCGGTAACGTCGCCGAAATGAAGCGCATCGACCGCTTTGATGATCGCCTGGAAATAGGCGCCGCCACCGCCCTCTCCGATTGCTATGAAGCCTTGAAAGCCGAGTACCCGGACTTCGGCGAACTGCTGCAACGTTTCGCGTCCCTGCAGATTCGCAACCAGGGCACCCTCGGCGGCAACATCGGCAACGCCTCGCCGATTGGTGACTCGCCACCGCTGCTGATTGCCTTGGGCGCACAGATCGTTCTGTGCAAGGGCGACACCCGTCGCACCATGGCGCTGGAAGACTACTTCATCGACTACCGCGTCACCGCGCGCCAGGAAAGCGAGTTCATCGAAAAGATCATCGTGCCCCGTGCCAGTGCCGAACAGCTGTTCCGTGCCTACAAGGTTTCCAAGCGCCTGGACGATGACATTTCCGCCGTTTGCGCCGCCTTCAATCTGCGCCTTGAAAACGGTGTGATTGCCGATGCCCGCGTGGCGTTTGGTGGCATGGCTGCCATCCCGAAACGCGCCGCCCACTGCGAAGCCGTGTTACTCGGTTCACCCTTCAACCACGCCACCGTCGAACGCGCCTGTGCCGCATTGGCCGAAGATTTCACGCCGCTCTCGGACTTCCGGGCCAGCAAGGAATACCGCCTGCTCAGCGCGCAAAACCTGCTGCGCAAATACTTCATCGAACTGCAAACGCCGCACATCGAGACTCGGGTGACCGCTTATGTCTAACCATCACGCCGTAGAGAAGACCCAGGCCGAACTGGCTGAACTGTTCGCCAAGGACCTGACCACCGGTGTCGGCCGCAGCGTCAAGCACGACAGCGCCGCCAAGCATGTGTCCGGTGAAGCGCAGTACATCGACGACCGTCTGGAATTTCCGAACCAGCTGCACGTTTACGCCCGGCTGTCGGACCGTGCCCACGCGAAAATCATCAGCATCGACACCAAGCCCTGCTACGCCTTCGAAGGCGTGCGCATCGCCATTACCCATGAAGACGTGCCCGGTCTGAAAGACATCGGGCCGTTGCTGCCGGGTGATCCATTGTTGGCGATTGATGATGTGCAATTCGTCGGTCAACCGGTGCTTGCCGTTGCAGCGAAAGATCTGGAAACCGCGCGCAAAGCCGCGATGGCCGCGATCATTGAATACGAAGATCTCGAGCCGGTGCTGGACGTGGTCGAAGCCTTGCGCAAACGCCACTTTGTACTCGACAGCCACACGCATCAGCGTGGTGATTCGGCCGGGGCCTTGGCCACCGCTGAGCATCGCATCCAGGGCACGCTGCACATCGGCGGCCAGGAACACTTCTACCTCGAAACCCAGATCTCTTCGGTGATGCCGACTGAAGATGGCGGGATGATCGTCTACTGCTCGACCCAGAACCCGACCGAAGTGCAGAAACTGGTGGCCGAGGTTCTGGACGTTTCGATGAACAAAATCGTGGTCGACATGCGCCGCATGGGCGGTGGTTTCGGCGGCAAGGAAACCCAGGCCGCGAGCCCGGCGTGCCTGTGCGCCGTCGTCGCGCACCTCACCGGCCAGCCAACCAAGATGCGCCTGCCGCGGGTCGAAGACATGCTGATGACCGGCAAGCGTCACCCCTTCTACGTCGAATACGACGTTGGCTTCGACAGCACCGGCCGACTGCACGGCATCGCCCTGGAACTGGCCGGCAACTGCGGTTGCTCGCCGGACTTGTCGGCCTCGATTGTCGACCGTGCAATGTTCCACGCCGACAACTCCTATTACCTGGGCGATGCGACGATCAACGGACACCGCTGCAAGACCAACACCGCGTCGAACACCGCTTACCGCGGTTTCGGCGGCCCGCAAGGGATGGTCGCCATCGAAGAAGTGATGGACGCGATTGCCCGCCATCTGGGCCTCGATCCGCTGGCCGTGCGCAAGGCCAATTACTACGGCAAGACCGAGCGCAACGTCACCCATTACTACCAGACCGTCGAGCACAACATGCTCGAGGAAATGACCGCCGAACTGGAAGAAAGCAGCCAGTACGCCGAGCGCCGCGAAGCGATTCGTCGCTACAACGCCAACAGCCCGATCCTGAAAAAAGGCCTGGCGCTGACGCCAGTTAAATTCGGTATTTCCTTCACTGCCAGTTTCCTCAACCAGGCCGGTGCGCTGGTCCACGTCTACACCGACGGCAGCATCCACTTGAACCATGGCGGCACGGAGATGGGCCAGGGTCTGAACACCAAAGTCGCGCAGGTCGTGGCCGAAGTGTTCCAGGTGGAAATGGACCGCGTGCAAATCACCGCGACCAACACCGACAAAGTGCCGAACACCTCGCCGACCGCCGCGTCCAGCGGCGCCGACCTGAACGGTAAAGCTGCACAGAACGCCGCGGAAATCATCAAGAAACGCCTCGTGGAATTTGCCGCGCGGCAGTACAAGGTCAGCGAAGAAGACGTGGAGTTCCACAACGGTCACGTGCGGGTTCGCGATCACATCCTGACCTTCGAAGCGTTGATCCAGCAGGCCTATTTCGCTCAGGTGTCGCTGTCGAGCACCGGGTTCTACAAGACCCCGAAAATCTTCTACGACCGCAGTCAGGCGCGAGGTCGGCCGTTCTACTACTACGCGTTCGGTGCGGCGTGCTGCGAAGTGATCATCGACACCCTGACCGGCGAGTACAAAATGCTGCGCACCGACATCCTCCATGACGTTGGCGCCTCGCTGAACCCGGCCATCGACATCGGTCAGGTCGAGGGCGGTTTCATCCAGGGCATGGGGTGGCTGACCATGGAAGAGCTGGTCTGGAATGCCAAGGGCAAACTGATGACCAACGGCCCGGCGAGCTACAAGATCCCGGCCGTGGCGGACATGCCGCTGGACCTGCGGGTGAAGCTGGTGGAGAACCGCAAGAACCCGGAAGACACGGTGTTCCACTCCAAGGCGGTGGGCGAGCCGCCGTTCATGCTCGGCATCGCGGCGTGGTGCGCGATCAAGGACGCTGTGGCGAGTCTGGGCGATTACAAACATCAACCGAAAATCGATGCGCCGGCGACGCCGGAGCGGGTGTTGTGGGGCTGTGAGCAGATGCGGCAGTTGAAGGCGGCGAAGACTGTTGCGATCGAAACCGAGTTGGCTTCGCTGTAAGGACCGCGGCGCCTGGATCGCCAGCAAGCCGGCTCCTACAAGGATTGTGCAGAACCTGCAGGAGCCGGCTTGCTGTCTCCTACAAGGATTGTGCTGAACCTGTAGGAGCCGGCGTGCTGACTCCTACAAGGATTGTGCTGAACCTGTAGGAGCCGGCTTGCTGGCGATGAGGCCCGAACAGACAACAAAGATGTCGAGGTGAAACATGTACAACTGGATCGACGCCCTCGCCGACCTGCAAAACCGGGGTGAACCCTGCGTGTTGGTGACCATCATCGAAGAGCTCGGCTCGACGCCGCGCAACGCCGGTTCGAAAATGGTCATCAGCGCCAGCCAGACCTTCGACACCATCGGTGGCGGGCATCTGGAATACAAGGCCATGCAGATCGGCCGCGAAATGCTCGCCAGTGGCAAGCAGGACACGCACCTGGAGCGCTTCAGCCTCGGCGCCAGCCTGGGCCAGTGCTGCGGCGGCGTGACCGTGTTGCTGTTCGAGCCGATGGGCCAGGTCCAGGCACAGATCGCCGTGTTCGGTGCCGGCCATGTCGGTCGCGCACTGGTGCCGCTGCTCGCCAGCCTGCCCTGCCGGGTGCGCTGGATCGATTCGCGGGAAGATGAATTCCCTGAACAGCTCCCCCATGGCGTACGCAAAATTATCAGTGACGACCCGGTGGATGAAATCGACGACCTGCCCGTCGGCAGCTACTGCATCGTCATGACTCACAACCACCAACTCGACCTTGAACTCACCGCTGCGATCCTCAAGCGCAACGACTTCGCCTACTTCGGCCTGATCGGTTCGAAAACCAAACGGGTGAAGTTCGAACATCGCCTGCGCGACCGTGGTTTCGACAGCGCCGTGCTGCAGCGCATGCGCTGCCCGATGGGGCTCGGCGAAGTCAAAGGCAAATTGCCTGTGGAAATCGCCATCTCCATCGCCGGCGAAGTTATTGCCACCTATAACGCGAATTTCGGCCAGCACACCGCCAGCGCCGGATCATCGATTGCCAAACTGCTGCCTGCTTCACGCCGCAGCCACGCTTCGAATTAAAGAGCCACTAACTGAGAACGACAATGCCTCTGACTCGTAAAGCCTACCGCGCCGCCATCCTGCACAGCATCGCCGACCCCGCCCAAGTGGGCATCGAAGCCTCATACGAGTATTTCGAAGACGGCTTGCTGGTGGTCGATAACGGCCAGATCAGCGCCCTCGGTCACGCCAGCGAACTGCTGCCGACCCTGCCCGCCGACATCGAGATCACTCATTATCAGGACGCACTGATCACCCCCGGCTTCATCGACACCCACATCCACCTGCCGCAAACCGGCATGGTCGGCGCCTATGGCGAGCAGTTGCTGGATTGGCTCAACACTTATACGTTCCCGTGCGAAAGCCAGTTCGCCGACAAGGCTCACGCCGACGAAGTCGCGGGCATTTTCATCAAGGAACTGCTGCGCAACGGCACCACCACCGCGCTGGTGTTCGGCAGCGTGCACCCGCAATCGGTGAACTCGTTCTTCGAGGCTGCCGAACAGCTGGACCTGCGGATGATCGCCGGCAAGGTGATGATGGACCGCAACGCGCCGGACTACCTGACCGATACCGCCGAATCCAGCTACGTCGAAAGCAAGGCGTTGATCGAGCGCTGGCACGGCAAGGGTCGCCTGCACTATGCCGTCACTCCACGCTTCGCCCCGACCAGCACCCCGGAACAACTGACCCTCGCCGGCCAGTTGCTGAGCGAGTATCCGGACCTGTACATGCAGACCCACATCAGTGAAAACCTCAAGGAAGTCGAGTGGGTCAAGGCGCTGTTCCCGGAGCGCAAGGGTTACCTCGACGTTTACGATCACTATCAACTGCTGGGCGAGCGCTCGGTGTTCGCCCACGGCGTGCACCTGTGCGATGAAGAATGTGCGCGCCTGGCAGAAACCGGCTCGGCGATCGCCTTCTGCCCGACCTCGAACTTCTTCCTCGGCAGCGGCCTGTTCAATTTGCCGATGGCCGAGAAGCACAAGCTGAATGTCGGTTTGGGCACGGACGTTGGCGGTGGCACCAGTTTCTCGCTGCTGCAAACGTTGAACGAGGCGTACAAGGTCATGCAGTTGCAAGGTGCGCGACTGAGCCCGTTCAAATCGCTGTACCTGGCGACCCTCGGCGGTGCGCGGGCGCTGCGTCTGGAAGACAGGATCGGCACGTTGCTGCCGGGCACTGATGCGGACTTCCTGGTGCTCGATTACAACGCTACGCCGTTGCTGAGCTATCGCTTGAAGCAGGCGAACAACATTGCCGAGACGTTGTTTGTGTTGATGACGCTGGGGGATGACCGGACTGTTCTGCAGACGTATGCGGCGGGGAATCAGGTGCATCAGCGCTAAGGTTTTTCGGGCGTAAAAAAAATCCCCCGCAATCGTTGGTTGCGGGGGATTTTTTGTGACCTTGAGATTGCCATCGCGAGCAAGCCCGCTCCCACATTGAATCTATGTCGTACTCAAATATCGTGTTCGCTGGAGATCAAATGTGGGAGCGGGCTTGCTCGCGATGGGCGCGACTCGGTCTCAATCAGAGTTTGGCGGTCGGCCGCCCTGGCTTCTTGGTCTGCAACAAATGCGAGAACACCGCATGCAAATCATCCGACGCACTTTCCTCGTCGAGGTTGAGTTTGCTGTCGATGTGATCCATGTGATGCATCATCAGGTTCACCGCCAATTCACCGTTACGCGCTTCAATGGCATCGATCAGTTGGGTGTGTTCGTCGTAGGAACAGTGCGAACGGTTGCCGCTTTCATACTGGGCGATGATCAATGAAGTCTGCGAAACCAGGCTGCGCTGGAAGCTGATCAGCGGTGCATTCTTCGCCGCTTCGGCCAGTTTCAGGTGAAACTCGCCTGACAGACGGATACCGGCACCGCGATCGCCACGGGAGAAGCTGTCGCGTTCGTCGTTGACCATCTGGCGCAATTCGGCGATTTGCTCGGCAGTGGCGTGTTGCACCGCCAGTTCAGTGATCGCCCGCTCGACCAGACGCCGGGCGAGGAACACCTGACGCGCTTCTTCGACACTCGGGCTGGCAACCACGGCGCCACGGTTGGGCCGCAGCAGCACGACGCCTTCATGGGCCAGGCGCGACAGCGCGCGGCGAATGATGGTGCGACTGACCCCGAAAATTTCCCCCAGCGCTTCTTCGCTCAACTTGGTGCCGGGCGCCAGGCGCTGTTCGAGGATGGCCTCGAAGATATGCGCGTAGACAATATCGTCCTGGGTCCCGCTGCGGCCGGCTTTGCCTGCTCGCGGTTGTTTCTTGAGGGGTTGCAACTGTTCGTTCATGGGCACTCGAGTCGGGAGAACTGCGGCGAATTGACCGTGACTGTAATACGGCACAGTGGGTCGCTGGCAAGTATCGCGTAAAAAACACCGCGATTGTACACAATGGATGGTGGCAACACGACTGTACGGCTGTTTGTCGCCTTTGCTGTATTGCAACGATTGCTTACGTTTGAGTTTAGGCTTATCCGCAGAATCCGCAGCGCGATCTCCTGTAGGAGCCGGCTTGCTGGCGATGGTGAATCAGTCGACATACATGTAGCTGACCCACCATCGCCAGCAAGCCGGCTCCCACAAGGGTTTTGCGTCGTTTTGGATGTTTTCGTACGTATTAAGGAACACCGCTGTCATGAACGACGCAACGCACACGCAGCTCCGCCCATTGGCGGACACCTCACCCTCGGCCATCGTCGCCGGTTTTATCGCCATGATGACCGGCTACACCAGTTCCCTGGTGCTGATGTTCCAGGCAGGGCAAGCGGCCGGCTTGACCAGCGGGCAGATTTCGTCGTGGATCTGGGCAATTTCCATCGGCATGGCGGTGTGCTCGATCGGCTTGTCCCTGCGTTATCGCACGCCGATCACCATTGCCTGGTCGACACCCGGCGCGGCGTTGCTGATCACCAGCCTGGGCGGCGTGAGCTACGGCGAAGCCATTGGCGCCTACATTACCTGTGCGGTGCTGGTGACCGTTTGTGGTTTGACCGGCAGCTTCGAACGCTTGGTGAAGAAGATTCCGGCGTCATTGGCCGCGGCGTTGCTGGCGGGGATTCTGTTCAAGATCGGCAGCGAAATTTTCGTCGCGGCCCAGCATCGCACCGCGCTGGTACTGGGAATGTTCTTCACGTACCTGGTGGTCAAGCGCCTGTCGCCCCGCTACGCCGTACTGGCAGCATTGCTCATCGGCACAGCGTTGTCAGGGTTCATGGGGCTGCTGGATTTCAGCGGGTTTCACCTGGAAGTGGCCACACCGGTCTGGACCACGCCGCACTTCTCCCTGGCCGCGACCATCAGCATCGGCATTCCGCTGTTCGTCGTGGCGATGACCTCGCAGAACATGCCGGGCATCGCCGTGCTGCGTGCCGACGGTTACACGGTACCGGCCTCGCCGCTGATCACCACGACGGGCATCGCCTCTCTGCTGTTGGCGCCATTCGGCTCCCACGGGATCAACCTGGCCGCCATCAGCGCGGCGATCTGCACCGGGCCGCATGCCCACGAAGACCGCAACAAGCGTTACACGGCCGCCGTGTGGTGCGGGGTTTTCTACGGGATTGCCGGGGTTTTCGGCGCGACGCTGGCGGCGCTGTTTGCCGCGCTACCGAAAGAACTGGTGCTATCGATTGCGGCGTTGGCGCTGTTCGGTTCGATCATCAATGGCCTGAGCATTGCCATGGCGCAAGTGAAAGAACGTGAGGCGGCGCTGATCACCTTCATGGTCACGGCGTCGGGGCTGACGCTGTTTTCCATCGGTTCGGCGTTCTGGGGGATTGTGGCGGGGGTGTTGACCTTGCTGATCCTGAATTGGCGTAAAGCCTGAAGATCAAAAGATCGCACCCAAAAAAAAACGGCGACCCTCGGATCGCCGCTTCTTTTATGACATCAAGCTACCGGATTGATCGGCTTTTCCGGGTACCAGACGTCGATCAGCGGGCTGACGGTGGCTTCAGTCAGTTCGCTGCGGCCTTTGAGCCAGGCTTCAACAGCAGCGCGCTGCTCTTCGGACACCGAGCCACGCTTCTGCAGGCAAACCAGACCGAAGTCGTCGCCGCCAACATAGCCCAGACCGTTGGCTTCCATGGCTTCTTTCAGGAACGCGTCGAGGAAAGCATCAATGGCTTCATCAGCCAAATCTTCTTTGAAATCCAGGTTCAGTTCGAAACCCAGCTCTTGAAATTCATCGACGCACAGTTTTTTGCGCAGACGCTGGGAACGGTTAGTCGCCATTGGAACAATCCTCATAAGTAATAACGGGCGGCACTTTAGCAGTTTAAGCCGCCAATTGCCCGATTCTCTGGGCCCAACCCGTAACCGTCGGTAAAAAAATAGCGGATTAGGTGACCGGGGCACGGCACAAGCCGCTACACCTTGGGGCATAATGCCGACACTTTCATGACCACTGAGGGAATTTATCTTCATGCCCTCGTCTTTTTCCCCTCGGCTGTAGGGTTTTATTTCACATGATCAAATCTTTGCGTCCACTGTTGCTGGCCAGTCTTCTTATCCCCCTGGCCCTCCCCGTCTCCGCCGCCACCATCAACACCGGGCTGTCGCCCAACGTCGAAAAGGCCCTGAAGGCCAGCAAGTTGCAAGACAACGCCCTGTCGCTGGTGATGATCCCGCTCAACGGTCCTGGCACGCCGACCATTTTCAACGCTGACGTCTCGGTCAACCCGGCCTCGACCATGAAACTCGTCACCACTTACGCCGCGCTGGAAATGCTCGGCCCGAACCACCAGTGGAAAACCGAGTTCTACACCGACGGCACGCTCAGCGGCGGCATTCTCAACGGCAACCTCTACCTCAAGGGTGGCGGCGACCCGAAACTGAACATGGAAAAACTCTGGCTGCTGATGCGCGACCTGCGCGCCAACGGCGTGACCCAAGTCACCGGCGACCTGGTGCTGGACCGTGGTTTCTTCGTGCAACCGCAATTGCCCGAGTTCAACGATGACGGCAATGACGAGAACAAACCGTTCCTGGTCAAACCCGATTCGCTGCTGGTCAACCTCAAGGCCTTGCGCTTCGTGGCGCGCAATGACAACGGTCGGGTGCTGATTTCGGTCGAGCCGCCGATCTCCAGCATCCGCATCGAAAACCAGGTCAAGGCCGTCAACTCCAAGCAATGCACCGGTGGCGTGCGTTACAACCCGGTAACCCAGGCCGATGGCACCGTGAACGTGACCGTCGGCGGTCAGTTGGGCGATGGCTGCAGTTCCCAGACTTACCTGTCGCTGCTCGACCATGCGACTTATACCGCTGGCGCGGTCCGGGCAATCTGGAAAGAGCTGGGTGGCAGCATTCAGGGCAAGGACGTTCTGGCACCGACGCCAAAAGACGCCAAGGTGCTGGCTCGCGCCTTCTCGCCGGACCTGGCGGAAATCATCCGCGACATCAACAAATACAGTAACAACACCATGGCTCAGCAGTTGTTCCTGAGCCTGGGCCAGAAATTCCGCACCGACGCCGACGGTGACGACGCCAAAGCGGCCCAGCGCGTGGTGCGTCAGTGGCTGGCGAAAAAAGGCATCACCGCGCCGCACCTGGTAATGGAGAACGGTTCAGGCCTGTCCCGTGCAGAACGTGTCAGCGCGCGTGAAATGGCCGCGATGCTGCAAGCCGCCTGGCACAGCCCGTACGCCGCCGAGTTCATCAGCTCGATGCCGATTGCCGGCACCGACGGCACCATGCGCAAACGCCTGAAGACTACGGCGATGCGCGGTGAAGCCCACGTCAAGACCGGCACCCTGAACACCGTGCGCGCGATCTCCGGCTTCAGCCGTGACGTCAATGGCAACACCTGGGCGGTGGTGGCGATCCTCAACGACAAGGCGCCGTTTGGTGCGTCATCGGTGCTGGATCAGGTGCTGCTGGACTTGTATCGCCAGCCGAAACAGCCTGATACGGCTTCGGTGTTGTAAACGATCGTCCAGACACAGGAGATCCAATGTGGGAGCGGGCTTGCTCGCGATGGCGGTGTATCAGTCGACACTTGTATTGACTGATACACCGCCATCGCGAGCAAGCCCGCTCCCACAGGGGTCCGCATGCAGCCCTAATTTATCTCGCCCTGAACCCGATCCCGTCCCGCCTGTTTCGCCGCATAAACCCCCGAGTCCGCCCGCAGCAGCAGCGCATCCGCGCCCTCCCCCACGCGCCAACTGGCGATCCCGAAACTCGCAGTGACGATCCCGACATCGTCGATCGGCGAACTGCGCAAGCCTTGCCACAACTCCAGCGCCAACCCATACGCCTGCTCGCTGTCGATATCCGGGCAAAGCACCATGAATTCCTCGCCGCCCAGGCGACAGAACACGTCAGTGCGCCGCAGTCGATGGCCGATACGCTCGCACACCGCTTGCAACACCCGATCGCCCACCGCATGACCGTGCTGGTCATTGATGCGTTTGAAGTGGTCGATGTCGAGCATGATCACCGACAACTCGCCGCCACCGCGCTCGACACGAGCCATTTCGGTGGTCAGGCGCTCCTGGAAATAGCGACGGTTGTGGATCCCGGTCAGTGAGTCGGTAATCGACAGCGCCCGCAGCTCTTCTTCCACCCGCTTCAAGTCAGAGATATCCGAGACATAGCCATGCCAGAGCACCCCGCCACCGGGCAGTTCTTCCGGGGTCGCTTCACCCCGGACCCAGCGCAAGCCACGTACCGGCAGCACCACGCGGTATTCCTCGCGCCACGGGCTAAGCGTGTCCGCCGACGCGCGGATGGAGGCGCGAACCCGGGTGGTGTCCTGGGGATGAATCCGGGTGAAAATCGCTTCAGCGTTGAGCAGCATGACGTCCGGTTCGAGCTCATAGATATCGCGGATGCCATCGCTGGCGTAGATCACGCTGAAGCGTCCGTCGAATTCCATCTTGAACTGGTAAATCCCGCCGGGCACATGGGCGCTGAGTTTCTTCAACAGCAAATCCCGTGCGGCGAGCGCCTCATACACCCGCTTGCGCTCGGTGACGTCGATGCAGATTGCCAGGTGCCCGACCCACAGCCCTTGCTCGTCGAGCACCGGAGTCGCCAGCATATTCACCGTCAAATGGCTGCCGTCGCCGCGAATCAGGGTCCACTCCCGCGCTTCGTGACCGCCCTCCTCGCCGCCCTCGACCAGCATCGCCTGGCAGGTCGGAATCGGCTTGCCGTAGCGCGCGCTCAATTCCGCCGAGCGCGCCGCCAGCTCCCGGGGCAGGTGCAGGTTTTCCAGGGTCATGTGGCCCACCACGTCCAGGCTGGAATAGCCGAGCATCTGCTCCGCTCCGGCGTTGAACGTGCTGATGACGCCGCGCAGGTCGGTGGCGATGATCGCCACCTGAGTGGCGGCGTTCAGCACGCCACGCAACTGACCATGGGTACCGCGCAGTTCCTGCTCTCGGGCGCGCAACTCCTGGGTTCGCTGCTCGACCATTCTCAACGCCCGTTGACGTTGACTGACCAGCACATAAAGCAGTGCGCTGAGCAGCAGACTGAGCAAGCCACCCAGCACCACCACGCTGGTGACCGAAGAATGGTTGGCTTGAAGGAAGGCTTCGCTGGGCTGGATATCCACTTGATAATCGTGATCGGCAAGCCGCAGCAACCGGGTCGCGGACAACTCACTGACGGCAGGCCCATTGGGCGATTCATAGAGCACTTCGTGCTGATCGTCGATGGACAGGTCGAGGATGCGCACCGACAGGTAATCGCGACCCACCTCCGGCAACCCGTCGGCCAGCAATTGACGCATGCTGATCACCGCCATCACGTAACCGTAGGGTTTGGTCGCCGGACTGTTGCGGGACAGGACCGGCGCAACCAGCAGCACACCCCGGGCATAGGCAGGCTCGATACTGACCAGGTGCATCGGCTGCGACACCGCCATGCGGGCATTCTGGTCCGCCCGCTCGAGGGTGGAACGGCGCAGGGGTTGCGCCAGCAAGTCGTAACCCAACGGCGCGCCGAGCCGGCTTTGCGTCTGGCTGTACAGCACCACCACGTATTCATCCCGTTCGGCCGCCAGTTGCAGTTGGCCTTCGGCGTTGAGCTCACGAACGCTGAAATCGGATAAACCTTCCTCTCGCACCTGGCGCTCAAATTCCGCGCGCTCGGCACCGCTGACCCGCCGGGCAAACGAATACGCCTGGGTTCGATGCAGCAGAGGTTGGGTGTAACCGTTGAATTCCTCGCGGTCGACCGCATCGGAATTGGTGAAGAACCGGCGCAGGCCGTCGAGGCGCTGCTCCTGATCCTCAAAACGCTCTTCGATACGGCTGTAACGTTCGCTGGCCATCAGCTGGAAACGTTGCCGCAATTGCTGGTGAAACAGATTCAGGGTCGACCAGGCCAACAGCCCCGTGAGCACTCCGCCGATGAACAATACCAGCAGCGCGACCAGCCAGGCCGAAACATCTTCACTGATAAAACCCAGGATCTTGGGGCGCACGGCGTACAACGACATAGAGGCAACTCAAAACGCCAGGTGCCGGAAAAGCCCATTGGCCGTGCGTTGAGTTATAGCTATTAGCCATCAATTTAACCAGCACTGAAAGAAGTCTGTAGGAGCAGCCGGTCGACGTTCGATTGCTCCTACAGTAAATCTACTGTGTCAACGCGCAGTGATTTTCCAGGCCCGGTGGATCTTCCCGTTGCGGGCAAAATCCGGATCAATGGTCTGGGCCGTGATCTCCTCGACCGCGTAACGCTCGGTGAGATTCTCCTCAAGGGTGAACTTGCGGAAGTTGTTGGAAAAGTACAACACGCCCCCCGGCGCCAGTCGTGCCATGGCCAGGTCGATCAATTGCACCTGGTCACGCTGCACGTCGAAGATCCCTTCCATGCGCTTGGAGTTGGAGAACGTTGGCGGGTCGATGAAGATCAGGTCGTACTCGTCACGGCAGGCATCGAGCCAGGCCATCACGTCGCCCTGCTCCAGACGGTTCTTGTCGGAGAAGCCGTTCAGCGACAGGTTGCGACGCGCCCAGTCGAGGTAGGTTTTCGACAGATCGACGCTGGTAGTGCTGCGCGCGCCACCCTTGGCGGCGTGGACGCTGGCGGTCGCGGTGTAGCAATACAGGTTGAGGAAGCGCTTGCCAGCCGCCTCTTTCTGGATGCGCATACGCATTGGCCGGTGGTCGAGGAAAAGCCCGGTGTCGAGGTAGTCGGTGAGGTTCACCAGCAGCTTCACGCCACCTTCGTTGACCTCGACGAACTTGCCCTGCGCCGCTTGGCGTTCGTACTGTTTGGTGCCGCTTTGACGCTCGCGGCGCTTGACCACCACGCGGCTCTTGTCGATGTTCAACGCCTGCGGAATAGCTGCCAGGGCATCGAACATGCGCGCCGAGGCTTTTTCCGGGTCGATGGATTTCGGCGCGGCGTATTCCTGGACGTGAACCCAATCCTGATACAGATCGATAGCCATCGAATATTCCGGCATGTCGGCATCGTAAACGCGGTAGCAGTCGATGCCTTCCCGCTTGACCCACTTGCCCAGCGCCTTGAGATTTTTTTGCAGGCGATTGGCAAACATTTGCCCGCCTTCGCTCAAGCGCGGCTGCTCGATCACCACCGGGGCCGGTTTGATCGGGTTGCCGTTCTTGTTGTACTTCTCGTACTTGCCCGGCGCCACATCGTTGTCGGCGACTTCGACTTCAGCTTGCTCGCGCTCGACCTGACGCTGTTCCGGGGTGCGACGCTCGCCGGTGACGAACTGGTCCGGGGTGACCTTGATCAGCAGCAGCTTGCACGGCAATGCGCCGTTCCAGAACGAATACTGTTTGTGGCTGCGGATGCCCATGCGCTTGCCGAGATCCGGGGCGCCGGTGAACACCGCCGCTTCCCAGTTCAGGCAAGCCTGACGCAGGCGTTCGCCAAGATTCTGGTAGAGGTAGAGCAAGCTCGCCTCGTCGCCCAGACGCTCGCCGTACGGCGGGTTGCAGATCACCAGGCCTTTCTGGTTCTGGTCCGGACGCGGTTCGAAGGTGCCGACTTCGCCCTGGTAGATCTTGATCCACTCGCTCAGGCCGGCACGTTCGACGTTGTTGCGGCCCGGCTGAATCAGGCGCGGGTCAGCTTCGTAACCACGAATCCACAACGGTGGCTTGGCCAGGCCGGCCGCGGCGCGTTCGGTGGCTTCTTCGTGGAGCTTTTTCCACAGCGCCGGCACATGACCGAGCCAGGCGGTGAAACCCCACTGCTCACGACGCAGGTTCGGCGCCATGTCGGCGGCGATCATCGCGGCCTCGACCAGGAACGTACCGACACCGCACATCGGGTCAGCCAGTGCGCCGCCGTCGGCCGCAATGCGTGGCCAGCCGGAACGGATCAGGATGGCGGCCGCGAGGTTTTCCTTCAGCGGCGCCGCGCCCTGCTGCAAGCGATAGCCGCGCTGGTGCAGGCTGTGGCCGGAGAGGTCGAGGGAGAGGATGGCTTCGCCACGGTCCAGACGCAGGTGAATGCGCAGGTCCGGGTTGAGTTTGTCGATGGATGGACGGTCGCCCTGCGGGGTGCGCAGTTTGTCGACGATGGCATCTTTGACTTTCAAGGCGCCGAAGTGGGTGTTGTCGATGCCCGAGCCGTGACCGCTGAACTCGACGGCCAGGGTACCGTCATTGAGCATGTGGTCTTGCCACTCGATATCGAGCACGCCGTGGTACAGGTCTTCGGCGTCCTTCATCGGGAAACGCTTGAGCACCAGCAGCACCCGGTTCGCGAGACGCGACCACAGGCACAGGCGATAAGCGGTTTCCATGGTCGCCATGCCGCGCACGGCAGAGGTGTGCTCACGCGCTTCTTCAAGGCCAAGCCCGACGGCTTCCTCGATCAGCAGGCCTTCAAGGCCTTTGGGGCAAGTGAGGAAGAGTTCGAAACGATCGGACATGGTAGTTCCAGAGCCTTTGGCTAAGTGGACCGGCAACGCATTGCCGGCCCGGTTTTCAATCAGGCGCTTTTCTAAAAGAGCGCCCGCGTGGCACGAAGGTGTGCCGTCCCACCCGTGCTGCTCAGGTTAGAAGAGCTTAGATGCACGGGCAGATAAAAAAGTTGATGCAATAAAATGTCATAAGTCGACCCTTCGTCGAAAAATGCTCGACGCAACACGAGACATTCTCACTAAAGGATTAACCCCATCATTCTGCGGGGGGCCGATCATACAGGGCTTTGGCCAATAAATACGGGTCAAACATCGTGTTACTTATGGCCATAGCATCTTTATGGTTACGTTCTTATGACAAAACGATCATTCCCTCGATGTGACGCATTGGTTAGAACTCACTACAGGTTGGCGCCACAACGGACGTCAACACCTTGGCTCGCCACGCCGGCAGCGAGCCCCCCAACGGCAGACATTTCTGCCAGACCTCAATTGAGGTCAACGCGATAAATACAGTCAACAAGTGAGGGCAACACCCTATGAGAAGACTTAAGCGTGATCCGTTGGAAAGAGCATTTTTGCGCGGATATCAATATGGCGTTGGTGGTAAATCCCGTGAGCTTTGCCCATTTACTCTACCGTCGGTGCGCCAAGCCTGGATTAACGGCTGGCGAGAAGGACGCGGCGACAACTGGGACGGTATGACCGGCACTGCGGGAATCCACAGACTCAACGAACTTCACGCCGTCGGCTAACACAGGGCACACACTCCGACACGACAACCTGATTACGTAACGACTTACCACGCACGCCCCATCCGGGCGGCGGGCTCCGGCCCAGGGGCTCCTTCGAGGAGCCCTTTTTTATGCCTGCTCCAAAATTCAGTGATGAACCCCTGTGGCGAGGGGGATTGCCCCCGTTCGGCGGCGAAGCCGTCGCAAGACCTATGCACTAGGTATTACTGAAGAAATGCATGGGGCCGCTTCGCGACCCAACGGGGGCAAGCCCCCTCGCCACAAAGGCTCGATCCCATAATAGGGGTTAGCGCAAGGCCGCGATGGCATCTACGGATTCACGAATCAACGCCGGGCCTTTGTAGATGAAGCCGGAATAGATCTGCACCAGGCTCGCCCCGGCGGCGATTTTCTCGGCTGCGTGCCGGCCTTCGATGATGCCGCCCACGGCGATGATCGGCAAGCGACCGGCCAACTCCGACGCCAGCACCTTCACAGTGTGGGTGCTCTTGTCGCGAACCGGTGCGCCAGACAAACCGCCCGCCTCGTCACCGTGCTCCATGCCTTCAACACCGACGCGGCTCAGGGTGGTGTTGGTGGCGATCACCGCATCCATCCCGGTTTCTATCAGCGCTTGCGCGACTTGCGCGGTTTCTTCGTCGGTCATGTCTGGTGCGATCTTGATTGCCAGTGGCACGTGCTTGCCGTGGCGCAAAGCCAGCTCCGCGCGACGGGTCGCCAGATCGGCCAGCAACTGCTTGAGCGAATCACCGAATTGCAGGCTGCGCAGGCCTGGCGTGTTGGGTGAACTGACGTTGACCGTCACGTAGCTGGCGTGGGCATAGACCTTGTCCAGGCAGATCAGGTAGTCATCGACCGCACGCTCGACCGGCGTATCGAAGTTCTTGCCGATGTTGATGCCCAACACGCCCTTGTACTTGGCCGCTGCGACACGGGCCAGCAGGTGATCGACGCCAAGGTTGTTGAAGCCCATGCGATTGATGATCGCCTCGGCTTCCGGCAGGCGAAAAATCCGTGGTTTGGGATTGCCCGGCTGCGGACGCGGGGTGATGGTGCCGATTTCGACAAAACCGAAACCCAACTGGGCAAAACCGTCGATGGCCGCCCCGTTCTTGTCCAGACCCGCCGCCAGACCTACCGGATTCGGAAAGTCGAGGCCCATGACGCTCACCGGCATTTTTGCCGGAGCCTTGCACAGCAAGCCGTTGAGGCCCAAACGCCCGCCCGCGCCGATCAGGTCCAGGGACAGATCGTGGGAGGTTTCCGGGGAAAGTTTGAACAACAGCTGACGGGCCAAGGTGTACATGGGCGGGTTTGACTCTGGGCAATGAAAAGTGGCGCGATTATAGCTGGGTGGAGGGTCAGCGGCGAGAACCAAGGGTTTTAATCCCTTGGTCGGTGATGATGCCTGACGGAGCGTTTTTTGATAGTTGCCGCTGCTGGGCGGATGAATGATCGATTCGACTGCACTATCGCAGAGCCTCATGGAAGAAAATGAAATGCAGGTTTCCTCATCACCGACATCCGGCCTCCGAGTCCATGGAAATACCGCCAGTTCGGCTCCTGCCCGTCCAGATCACACAACCGTGGAAATGGGAGGTTGCGCATCTATCGCAGTGGAGCTCACTCAATGCGGACACGACGAACACGCCTCTGAGCTTCATCCAGATGACACGAGAATGATGTTTGAGGGTGTAGATCAGGAACTGAAAGCTGTCGTTACTACAGAGACCCGTGGCAATGCAACTGCAGACGAGATTGCACTGACCGTCAAGCACCTGATTCAAGGCGATTTCGACGCTGCAAGAGCCGCTGCAACGCCTGGCTCTCCGGCGGAATACGTTGTGCTGAACATGCCAACGGAATTACCTGAAAACACAGATTCTTCACCCTCCGCAACAATGCAACGCGCCCAGACAGTCATTGACTCACTCGGCGAACTCCTGGCCAAGTTAGGACGCAACGAATTCGAAGGTAATCTCGGACGATGGGCCAGTAACCTGACGATTTCCGGCGTGCGCACAGGCCTGGTCATCGGCACTCTTACAGCCGTCAGGCAACTGATTGGCTTCGCTCTGGAAAAATCCCTGTTTACCAATGCCGCCGCGCCACTGACGCGCAATGTGCTGAGCGCAATCGCCCTGTCAATCGGCCCCGCGCTGAACATCCTTGGTGCAATAAGAGATGAGTGCAACGGTACCGCGAATCAGCAAACGCGCCTGGCCCGTGTCGCCACACTTACCTTGTCGATGGCTGCCTTGGCATTGACGGCGTCAGCGCCGGCGGCGGCGATGCCAGCATTAGCGGCCTACGGTACGCAAATGGCGTTCTACAGCTTCGCCAATGATCTGGTTAACCTGTTCTTGCCGATAACTGACAACTCGAAAGCCAACCTTGGCGGCACTGCCGCCAGCGGAGTGCTGAACGGTGCTCTCCAGTTTCTGGCCTTTACAGGCATGAACTACACCGCGCCCCATTCCGGTCCGGGCTATGTCATGTCACAGGGTAAAGAGCCTCCACCGAGCGAGCCTCAGACGTTCGCCGCTCAGCTATCAGTGTGGTTGGCACAAAATACCGACACGGCCTGCGATCCAAATCCAGCGGTCCAGAGTCGGGCCAACGAGATTGTCGAATCCCTCGCTCTGGTGGTTGGACATGATTTTCTACGTGGCGCCTACAACGCCGGAGCCGATGTTGCCAGCCAAGTGATTGGCGGTGAACTGATGCACACCCTTCAAGGTGAAAATACGGGCAAAGGACTTCGAATCAACCTGTCTGCACGGGTACCTACAGCCGAACAAGTCGCCAACCAATTCTTGTCCACCAATGCCATTCGGACCTCGGTGAGCGAAACAATCATCGCCGTTGTCATCTCCGCTACCCGGTACTTCTCGACCCTGCCGATTTCCAACGCCGAAGTAGACCATATCGTCAACACGCTGGTTGCCGCAGTGGTTTTCGCGGGACGTTTTGGCGGTGTGTACGTCAACGAGCGAACGACGCCTGCATGAGTTCACTCGGCCTGGTACGCCAAGCTGTTTGTAGCTTGGCGTTCCCCGGCATCACCACTCACTCTTCTCCCAACTATCGTCACCCATCGGCTGAAACACATCGCGCATAAAACTTGAGATGTATAACTCGATGCTGAAAGCCCGGGCACTGGCGCCCATGACTTCTTTATAGATCAACGTTTTTTCCAGATTCTCGTCTTTCAAGCGGAGCCCCACCTTATGGGTGATGGCGAGAATTGCCTTGAGGTTTGGGTACACGGGGGTGCCGTCGGGTTTCAATTGTGACTTGAGGAAAAGAAAAATAGCCTTCTCGCCCTGCCCCTCCATCGCCAACAGCTGTTGATACAGCGCATCGAATTCGGGGTCCGGGCGCTTGCTGCCGTTGACATCCGCCGCATTGCCGGACGCCTGCAACACGCGTGACTCAAGGGTCTCGACCGCAGACCTCTGATCAAACCGGTTAACGCTCATCATCGGTTCAATCTTCATGCTGCACCTCCATTTGCCGGAACAGGGGCCACGCCGAAACCCGAACACAGCTCACCCAATAGTTTCTTCGAGGCCTGGTCCAGGTATCGAACCGACTCGGGCAGACTCCCCAGCCGGGCCAATAACTGTGGCTCCAATCGTTGGCAGACCGATTCGATATCAAATTCGAGCAATTGGTCGGCCAGACGAAATACGTAGCGCTCCTCGGGTTGATAGTCGAGCACCAGCGCGCCGGGCCAGAGCCGCTGCAATCGTTGCCTTAGCGCTTGCCCATGAGCTCTGCAACGCGAAGGCAGCACCACCTGCAACAGCGCCTCGGTGTCGGGCTGCTCCGCGAGCCAACGTTCGAGCATTTCATCCAGCCATTCAACGCGAGCCAGCAGTTCGCGCAGCAACTGGCCTGCGGCTTGCGCCAGATCCTTGCGCAACTGTCGCCCGAGTGCCTGAGACTCGAACAAGCCGTTCGCCAGGTTTTCGGCAGCACGCAAGATGCCGCTTGCATAACCTTCTTGAAATGCCTGAGCACGAATGGCCTCGGCTTCAGATTGCGCCTGCTCGACACATTCACGGGCCCGGCGTTGCGCCTGTTGTTGTAATGAACGCCGCTGGCGTGCCGCGATGAGGTCTGCGCGAGCCACGTGCGCATCACTCGATGCCGGCACGTCAGTCAGGGTTCGGATGGAGTCGAGCATGCTGCACCGCCAAAATGAAAAGAGCCGTATCAGGTTCTGCCACCGGCCACTGAGCGTGCAGGCCGATAACATGGGGAGAAAATTGCAAAGACAGCCGTTCAAACAGCGGCAGTGGCAGGCGCCCGGAAAAGCTCGACAGTAAATTGAAACCGGCGGCTTCAACCTGTTGCAGCGGCACCGATGACGGCCCGAGTGGCATGCTGGTGCGAGGCCCCGGTCTGCAGCTGGCGAATTGACGTAACGGCATCGGCAACTGCAGTAATGCGCCGCCTCGCGCCAGCTGTGGAAACAGTCGCCACGCGCCCATCAGGCTCGCGATGTAAGGCAACTGCTGCCATTGCCGGATCCACTGTTGTGCGACGGCAGTCATGGGCGTCGGGGGCCATGGCCCTTGTTGGTCAAGCCCTTCCAGTAGCATTTGATTGAGTACGCGCCGCGCATCGGGACTGTCAAACCCCGTCGGAATGCTCAACCGCTGAGGGTGCACGTAGTCCAGCGGCTCCGCGAGAATCCGCCGCAGGCGTTCAGCGCACGATGTCACGCGGCGCCCCTTTCAACAGTCGATAACCCAACACTGCGCAACCCGCCAACAGCACGGCCGCCATCGACGCCAGAAGCCACACCGAGCGCGAATCACTTTGCGTTACCGACACCGACGGCGCGACGTGTTGCGTGGGCGAGCGCTGCGACAGCACCACCGAGATATTGTCGTACTCGACGGCGGCGAAACTGTTTTTGAGAAAGCGCTTGATGTCGGTGATCAGCAGCTGCGGCTCAATGTCTCGCTCATGAACAGCCACGGCCGCCAGGTGAATGGGCGCGGCTTTGCGCCCGCCTTCACCGGCATCCAGGTCATAACTGACATGCACCCGCGCCGACACTACACCTTCGAGCAGACGCAGGGACTGTTCGATTCGCTGTTCCAGCGCCGAGTAGAGTCGAGCCTTTTCCGCCCTGGGGGATGCCACCAGCGAATCACTGGGAAACATCTCCGCCACTTCCAGTCGTGGCCTGGACGGCAACGAGTAAAGGTTGAGCAAATCGACAGCGGCGGAGAAATCGACCGGGTTGATTTTCACCGCGTACCCGGTTTTACCGGCGTCGACTTTCGTCGCCGCGATGTTGTTGCGCTGCAATACCGAAAGCACTTCGTTGGCCTGCTGCTGGTCCAGCCCCTCCAGCAGGCTCGGCTGGCGACAACCGAACAACGCCAGACACAGAAACATCAGCAACGCACCCGACTTCATGATGCGCGCAACAACGTTTCGGCAGTGCTCACAGCCTTACGGACCAACACGTTGAGCAAATTGATGTCGACGTTGTATTGGCCCATCTGCTCCTGCAGTTGCGCCAGTACTTCGAGGCTGGTGATATCCGGGCGCTGCATCAGTTGATTGATCGCAGAAACGTCCTGGCCGCTGGTGACCGCTCCACCTGCGAATGCTTCGATCAATCGGCTCTCAAGGGAAACGATCGGGCCTTCCTGCGGGCTGCGCAGTTCAGTGACGGTCGTGGGTTCAATGAACGAACGGGAGATGCTTTGAATAGACATGCAATGCACTCAAGAAAAAGGCCATCGCCCGACAGCAATGGCCAGTCAAAAGGAATGAAATCAGCGAGCAGCCTGGATGATCGCCATGTCGATGTCCTTGAAGCCCTTGATCGTGTTGGTCTGGGCGTTACGGAATACGGTGTAGGAGGAGAATGCAGTCTGGTAGGCCGCTAGCTTCCCGGGGTCCGAAGCATCATCCTTGAGATCCTCCAGAGCCTTATCCAAAGCAGTTTTGAGATCTTTAGCCCCTTTTTCGAACGCTTCGGCCTGACGTCCGAGAAAATCATCGGGAAAGTCGATTGGGAAATCGATACCAGCCATGTGTCACCTACTAGATTTGCTTGGGAAAATGCCAAGACGACGACGTCATCTTGATGTAGCCCTGGGGGCCGGTTTGAAACGACTTGCCCTTGAGCGAGTCATCCTTGAGCGCGACAGCGAAGTTCACGTAGCGATCACCCCACTGCCGATAGAAGCCGTCGACGTATTGGCGAACGGCCGCCAACTCGGAATCCTGCAAATCGCCTTCGATGGCGAATGTGACACTGTCGTCGTGCCCGACCCGGTCGAACGCCAGTGAAAGGCGGAGTAACCCTTGTTCGGCCAGGTCTGCCAGCAGGTTGTCATCCTGTAATTGCACCGCCACTTCCCGGGCATAGGGGGCGGCCTTGAGCAAGACGTCGAGCAGTTGCGTCTGCATCGACGGCGTGAGCAGATTGCGCTGGGCACTGAGCAGCAGTCGTGGCACCGCGGGGTCCTTGAGATCCAGCGAGTGCCAGGCCAGTTGCGGGTCGTGGTCAACCAACAGTTTCTCCAGCCGACGACGCTCCTGATCGGTCACCAACACCTTGCCGGACACCCCGTTGCTGCGCATCAAGGCCTGCCGACTCCAACCGGCGTCTCGCTCGGAAGCGACAAACACGTAAACCGTTTTGTCCCGCCCCTGCACCACGGCGACCTCGGCGCTGGCACCACCGACCAGCCTGCGAACATCGGTTTCGGGCGCCGGCTCGGGAGCTGACCAGAGGCCTGTCAAGGCAACCAACAGCGCGAGGGCCAGCCCTGCGCCACCCCATTTGACGAGGGTTGGCTGCGGCCAATGGCGAGCAGTCGTTTCGACCAGGGAAAGGGGCTGATTGCCGAGAAGCTCAGGGGCCCAACATTGGTCTTCACCACGCAAGGCAATCTGCAAGCCATCAATCTGCTCCAGACGCTGGAATTCGCAGTGCCGGGTTTCTCCGTACTCGTTGAGCAAGCGCACCGTCACACCGTCCTGCCCGCCATCTGCCAGCAGTACCTCGAAATTGCAGCCGTCCGCGTCCAGTGGAATGAAAATGGCATCCTCGGGAACGCTGACTGAATGAGCTTCCCGGCCCAACAGATCGAGCGGCGCGACGATGAATAACGTTCGCGGCTCAACGAGCGGGAATTCGCATCCCTGAAGCGGTCCGTTGAGGATCCGCAGAACACAGGGCTGTAGAGGGGGGACTGACAGGTCTGTCACCGATCACGCTCCAGGCAGTGGATGAAAACCCATGCTAGGAGCGTTGCCCGGGAAGTTCCTGATCGAATTCTGCCGATCAGACCCGACCAGCATCAGAATCCCCCCGAATGGTCCAACGTTAACGCCGCGAGAATTTCTGGTGTTTATCCAACGGCTGCGCGAGGGGTGGCGTCAAGGTTTGATAGCGTTGCCAGACCTTGTGTGCGTAACGCAGACGGGCCGCCTGCCGACCCGGAGCGTTGCCGGCGTTGTAGGCCCCCACAGCCGTCCAGTTGTAGCCATAAAGTGATACAAAACCGGCCAGCACCGACGCCCCGACTTCGACCGACAGACAAGGCTCATCCAACAGACGCTGCTCGGTAATGCCCTGTGCGCTGAGTCGGGGCAGATGACTGCTGTTGATCTGCATCAGCCCGATATCGCGGGTGCCATTCTTGTTGTAATTCATCGCGTGCGCCATCTGCCCGGACTCCACGTCGGCAATGGCCTGAAGCAGCACAGGCTCGATGGCATGTTGCTGCCCCGCCGAGACCCAACAATAGGCATGCGCCGGAACAGCCCCCAGAGACATCACCATCAGAAGGCCGCCAGTGCCCCAGCTCATGCCAACCTCCTGCCGCTGTCAAACGACGCGGCTTGCCGGTTGCCTTGCATTGCGCGGTGCATCATCACGGCTTCCCGGGGATCACCGACAAGCGCGATACGTACCCGCAAAATCTGCGCCCGCACGCAATTCGCGTCGTGGCGCAGACACTTGCCGATGCTCTGACTCGCCAGATCATTGCGCTGCCAATACCAGTGATGCCAGGCGTGAAAATAATGAACATCCGCCTGATCGGCGCTCGACAGGCAGCGCTGGAAAAGCACCTGCGCCGCCTCTTCGCAACCGCGAAGGCTGGTCAGCAGGGCGAGCCGCGCAATGGTTTGCGTACTTCCCGGGTCCAGCGGCAATGCCCTGGAAATCGCCGAATGCGCTTCATCCAGTGCATGCCCCTGCTCACACAACCCCAGCATCGCTTTTCCCAGCCAGACATCGGCCAGGCCACACCAGACGGGGGCATAACGATCATCCAGTTGCAGGCTGTATCGAAACTGCACCAGCGCATCGCGCAGGCTTTGCGGCGTGTGTCGCTCGACACAGCACAAACCGTTGAGATAGGCGACCAGGGCCGGATAGGAAGCGCAGCCCATTTCAGAAGGACGCAGTCCCGGAAGGCGCTGGGCAACAAGACAGGTCAATTCTCCGAGCGCCTCCCCCAAGCCCCCACCAGCCATGCTTTGTCCATGAAGCAGCACATGATCGCGACTACGGATCAATTCGATCGACCATTGCGACGGGTCATCCCGGAGCGTGCAACGACCACTGAGGTAAAAGTCAGGCTTCAAACGCTCGACCAAATAGCGCGTGTCGGTCAACTGACCATAAGCCGCCATCAAACCCGAGGGGACGACACTCAGCGCCTCACCGAATGCCATGGACAACTGGCGGGTCATTGCGTCCTGCAAATCCAGTGCGGCTGACTCATGCAGATTGCGAAAAGGCAAAACGGCCAGCGAGGGTGCTGCCGCCCTCGCCTGGCCCGGCGCGTCCAGACCGACGACCGTACAGGTAAATCGATAGCCCTGACCGTACACCGTGGCAATAAAATCCTTGTTCTCCTTGAGCAGCTTGCGCAAGGCGTAAATGCAGCGAGTCAACGATTCCTCGGTGGCATCGGCATCGGGCCACACTGCGTCGAGCAAATGATCCTTGCTGATCACCGTGCCGGCCGAACCGAGCAACAGGCGCAGCACGTTCAGCTCTTTGGGGGGGACGTGAACTCCATGTCCGTCTCGCATCAGCGTTCCATCGCTTTGCAAAAGCCAACGGTCGAAAACGAACGACCGAATGGGCGGTTGATCAGTGTCACTGTCCATATTCTGAAAATTTCTCTATAGAAAGGTACTGAAGCGCGATTAAGCCTTTGGTTGAAAAAGCTCAAAGATGACAAGCAGCGGGACTATAGGAAGTTGTGGCGGACTATTCCGTAGGATATGCACCTACATAGCCCAGTGAAAGAACGACAATATTTGTGGGAATAATTACCGTGCATCTATAAAAAACTTCAATTCGCAGGCGCCAGAAATCCAGAGCCAACAACTAATCAAAACTAGTCAACTCTCTCGCGGCGGCCACCGAAGTACATATATCCGCCACGCTTCTCCACTCCACCACCCCCGAGGCGGGTAACTCAATACCAAAAAACTCATTAAGCACCATGACAACTTCTACGATACCCAAGGAATCGAGACACAAATCCTCGACCAGACTCGATTCGAGTTCTATGCCCAGACGGTCGGCCGATACATATTCCGACAACACGCCTATTACCTGATGCTCAATCAGAGGATCGGACTTAAACACACTGAAGCTCATATTTTATTCGGCACTTTGACAGGCCATGCGACTCCAACTTTAAAAGCCGGAATCACACAACACTATTTGTCTTTAGATAAACAACCTCTCACACGACAGGCACAAGAATCAAAAATTCAACATTGCCTTGAGCATGTCCGCATACTGACTAAGGTGCGCAGACAATGTCTTGTTGAAGTTGTCATGATAAGAATTGGCGTTGGAGTATTTCTGCGTGAAGGATTGCAGCATGTTTTTCATGCGTTCTTCCTGGGCATTGAAGCCGGTTTGCCAGGCTTGGAATCCGGCGGTGTCCCAAGTGACCCAACTTACGTTGGGTGGCAATCTGTCCCTCATGATTTTCAGCGGCCCAAGGTCCATGACCACGCTGTACGAGCCGTCATTGTTCATGTGGAGGCAGGAGTCCGGCAGGCCTAACGCCTTAAGCCATTTTTTTGCTTCCTCCTTTGTGGCGCTGCCCATGCCTGGGGCTGGAAACAATACTGCTGCCGCATTCGGAGGTGAGTACTTGTTGATCAGCGCTTGCAAAGCGAGTCTTATCGCGCCCGCGTTTAATTTGACTTCTTTACCTTCATTCGCGCCTTCAATCCACTCTTTCATCTTTGCGGTAATTTCTTTGTTGAAATCAGCAAAAAAGTCCGAGTAAGCCGCAATGATATGTTCATAGCCGGCCAGATAGCCGTTCTTGATCAGGTTGATCAATTCGAGCAGTTTGTCGAAGAAGTCATTCGATGATTTGACGCCGACGTCGAACTCATCAGCGAAATCGGGCGGTATGTGCATCTCTTTGAGGCTGCACAACATACGGCCTTGCTCGTCATAAAGCCGCTGACGCTGTTCCATGGGCAGTGTTTCCATGGAATGAGTCATCACCGCACTGCATTGCTTGAACTTCTGAGCCCACAACTGTGTGCGGTTGCGCTTGGCTTCGAGCTGTTCGACAAACTCTGCAATCAAATTTTGCGCCGAACTATCAACGATCAAGCCTTCTGCCAGCCTGGAGGACGCGGGCTGACATTTGAGCATGAGTGCGCAGTTGCGATTCAACGCACTTATCGATCGGTCGAGCAACTGAGCCAAGGCCGATACGGCATGCACATCAAGTGGTATTTCAGCAGGCACCGATGCATCAGTGTCCACGTTAAAATCTGCCGCTGGTTTAACCATCGACGGCGACGATTGGGTAATGATCATGCTGTTCCCCTACTCAAGCCATCTTGCCAATGACTTCAATCCGCGATTGAAAGAGCTGCATCACGATATCCATGAGTTTTTGCAAGAGCGCCGCATCCGCCGAGTCTTTCTGCCCAATTTCATCGCTCAAGCTCTTCTGCGTATTTTGCGCACTCTGTTGCAATACCTCTTTCTCCCGCGCCGCATGCTCGGTGATGCGAACCATACTGGAGACCATCTGGCTCATGCTCACCGACATCGCGTTGAGCGCACGACCGATTTCAAGCTTTTTCTCAATGCCTTTGCTGGCCATCTGGCTGTGCCAGTCCGACATGCGGCCAACCTTTTTTGCCTTGAGAATTTCAACGTCGAACAATGCCTGCTCCTTGGCCGTCAGGGTTGAGCCCTGAGGTTTGAAATCCACTGATTTCGTCCGGCCGAAATCATCGAACACCGTTATCTTGTAGGTAGTTTCCGGGGTCCAGTCATCGCGGCTGCGATCACGTTTAAGGTCCCGTTGGATATTGCCGGCGTCCAGAGAGTTGCGCTTGTGCACGTCGATATCTGCATGTTTGAGCCTTTGCCCTTGAAAGGTCTTGACCATGGCGAACCCGGCGATTGCGCCGGAGACCACCGCGGTCGTAATGGCGCTGTACATGGCCGCCTTGCCGGACTCCATGATGGCAGCGCCCTGGGACTTGGCGGCATCAGCAGCCATCACACTGAAATGCCCACGCAGTTGAGCATTGGCGACCCGCGCGATATTCAATGCGATGATCGCGGCGACCAGCACGTTCGCGTGTTTTTCCCAGGCACTCGGGTCGAAGATCAGCTCATTACGCACTTCGTCGCTGATCGTCAGCGTGGCGGCAGTGAAATCTTGCCAGTCGGCTTCGGTAGGCTGATAGGCGTTGATGGCACTATCGAGCTCTGCTGCCGACGGGCCTGTGACAGCACTGTTTTTCAGAACCTGGTCGTTTCCGGTCGTGCCCTTGAATGCTGATTTTTCGGATGGGGCAAACGAATGCCCGGCCGCGGCTGTCGCTTGCGTATGGATGAACGAACGGAAAGACAAAACACTGTTTGTGATCATGAGAAATCCCTTTTACGAGTGAATTCAGACGTTTCGAACCATCTGCAGGTTGACGGAATGACTGCGTTGCATATCGGTAAAAACATGTTCGATCTGCCGGGCCCGGTCTTGCATCGCCTTGCCGTAGTCTTCGACCAGTCGAGTGAGGTAGGAGGTGATTTCTTCGCTGATTGCCATGCGCACTTTCACGTCCGCCAGGTGTTCGGCCGCCTGGGCCTGATGCACGCCGCTTCGGACTCCAAGCACACCTTGCGCCGTCACACCGCCGAACTCGGCGAGGGCTTGAGCGATTTCGAGATTGGCGGTGTAACGGGCCAGGGACACGGGATCAGCGCCGTTGGTAATGAGGCTGCGCAACTGAGTCAGCATCCGGGTCAGCGTGTTGCCGACCGAGGAAGCCATCTGTTTCATGGCCTGCACCGCTGCAGGTGCAGCCTGCGACACCACGGTGGCCAGTTTCGATGCGACGGCGCCGATCATCGGCCCAATCACCTGAGCCCCGACGATGGCCGCCAATGCAATGGCCGCAATAGTGACGGCGATGCCCGCGATCATGCCGGCGATTTGCGCGATTTCCTTCGCCGTTTCGGGATCGACACCCACCGCTATCAGCACCTTGGTGTAGAGATCGGTAAAGAAACTGATGACTTCCTGCAAGACTTTCATCAGCGGTTCCATGATCTTGGCCATGAGCTTGTCGCCCGCGAACGTCAGTGCCATGCCAACTCCCCCCATCACAATCAGGAATGGATTGAGGGTAAAAATGCCAGCCAGGATGCTTCCCAAGGACAACAGCGCACCAACGATCTTGCCGATGCAGCCCATCGTCCTCTGCAACTCTTCGGCCTTGCGCACCTCTTCCAGATACTTTTCAGACTCGGCCTGCATTTTTTCCTGCAGCTTGGCCTGCAGCTCCAGAAACAGCTCCTGATTGAGCTCTTCCTTGTTCTGCGCCGCCTCGCCCAGCAACTCGATGATCTTCAAGCGGTTCAGCAGGGCCAGTGCACTGCTGCTCAGCGCTTTTTCATCCGATTGTTTAACCTGAGGTCCGCCGACACCTGCCTCGAGGACTTTTCCGGTCACGACCGCCAGGGCCTTAGCGGCAACATTGGCGACTTCGATCAGTTTCAGATGGGCATCGGTGGCTTTTTGAAAGGTCTGGGTATGGACCGCCAACTCGCCTTTAAGCTGGTCACGACGCGCCAATTCACTCGCATATTCGGGTGATTCGGGGTCCAGCTTCGCCAGACGCGCCTCGCTTTCGTCCAGCAAGCCCTGGAAATGCTGGACTCTCTCGCGCAGCTTCTCCAGATTTTGCTGGCTACCGCCAACAGCCCCCTCAGCGGCCTCCAGTGCAGCGACGGCCTCAGCGTATTCAGCCGAGAGTTTTTCATGCCCCTGCTGCTTGGCTCCGGCCATGCTTTGCAACATCGCCAAGCGATTTTTCAACTTGTTGACATCCACCTCGCCGATCAGCTCGCTGATCATCGCCATCAACAGCGTGAACAGATCACCTTCCGGCTCCTTGCCGTTGTTGCGTGCCAGTGGCTGATGCAATTGCGGCCGTCCCGGGGTGGCCGCCGATTTACCGTGTTCAGCGCCGTAATTCACCGACATCAGACCGGCCAGCGCTTCCTGGCCAGCCTTCTGAAAATCCACCGTTCTGGCCGCTTGGCTTGCAGATTTTCCGTAGATTTCAAAGGCCTCGGAACGGCTGATCCCACCCGAACGAGTCGGGTTGAATGTACTTCTGATTTCACTCATGTTCTGTCCTCCGAACAGTCCTGTTCAATGTGAGCCAAGGTGTCGAGATACACCTGAGCCTGTGTGCGCAGGTCCTCTTCCGTGGCCTGCTCAATTACGTATTCGAAACACAATCGGGCCTTGCCGATCCTGCCCAGAGCGAGCTGGCACTGACCGCTGTAGAACATCGGTCGGTAGTCGTTCTTGCCCTGGGCGAAGGCGATGGCATACAGGTCAATCGCTTTCTGATGGTTTTGCTTGAGCTGGTGTACCGCCGCCAGTCCCATCCAGTACTGGCTGTTGTAAAAGTCGTAGATGCACAGGAAGTGGAAGAACTTCTCGGCATCGTCCAGCCGGCCTTGTTCATAAAACTGGTAAGCGAAGGCATAGAGGCCGTCCATGTGCTCGTCGCTGAGGCCCTGCACGTCCTTTAACGGCGCCCCCGCGAGCACGGCATCCACGATGTCCAGGGCGATTTGCTGGTCTTGTTGGTTGTTGCGACTCATCGGCCACACTCCTGAAAAATCGTCAGCGCCGCTGACGAATGCATTGAGCCAAAGCGCTGACAGTCACGCTGCCAAATTGCGCTCATGCCAACGGCGAGATGGTTAAAAAAGGGGATCAAGCCTGAGAACTTGTAGGAGCGAGCTTGCTCGCGATGAACTTCAGGACAACGCGTGTATCCAGAGAAAACGCGTTATCGTTGGCGTCCATCGCGAGCAAGCTCGCCCCTACAAGAATGATCGGCATCAGGGATGATCAGGCCTGCTCGACCTGCTCGAGCCAGATCAAAAGACGCAGGACTTCCTCGACTTCCTGCACCTGAAGGAAGCTGTAGCGCTGATGGGTCTTGAAGATCCGCCGGGCCAGGGCGATGTCGTTGATCACGGGCACGCCGACCTCTTTGGCATACGCCCGAACGGCCAGGGCGCGCTGGTTGGTTTCCATCAACGAGATGAACGGCAGCACGGTGATTTCCGGGCGGAAATACACCCCGATGGCAATGTGGGTCGGGTTGGCGATGATCATCCGCGAGCTGCGCACGTCGGACTTGACCTGCTCCGACAGCAGCTCCCGATGCAAATCGCGTCGGCGGCCCTTGATTTCGGGATTGCCGTCCTGCTCCTTGTGTTCACGCTTGACCGAGTCCTTGTCCATCATCTGGTCTTTCATGAACAGCCAGTATTCGCTGAGCGCATCGAGCACCACGATCAGCAGCACGCAGCCTAGAAACGCCAACACCAGCACCAGCAGCAAGTGCCCCCAGATCGCGAACAGATCCGGTGCCTGGGCAAACAATTGAGCAAACAGCAGTTGCCGCTGCGTGATCCAGACAATCCACAGCGCCATGGCAAAACTGCCCAGGTACAACAGCGCTTTGACCGTGTCCTTGACCGTGCGCAGGCTGAACAGTTTTTTGAAGCCATTGATCGGGTTCAACGCCCCGAGGTTCAGCTTCAGGGCTTCGCTGGCCAGGGCAAAACCGCTTTGCAGCAACGCCGGCAATGCACTGGTCAAGACGCACACCAATAGCAACGGCAACAACGCCTTGAGCCCGACGACCACCAGAATCGCCGAGTACTTTTGCAGGTCGGCGTCAAAATCGCTGGCGATGATGCGCCGGTAGACCTCCATGACCTCCAGCAGCGAACTGTTGAACACCATGTAGGTGATACCGCACAGGGTCAGGCAGGTGACCACCAGATCCTTGGCCTTGAATGTCTGCCCTTTGCGTGACGCATCCCGCAGTTTCTTTGGGGTGGGCTTCTCAGTCTTCGACGCGCTGGACGACATCGCCACCCTCCCCGTCGCTCACCAGATAGTGCTCCAGTGCTTCGGATTTGCCGCCCATGCGCAGGACTTCATCGGGCAGGTGCACGCCGAAATACAACATCAGCACCACCAATGCCACCAGGCTCTTGACCGTCAGTGACACCGAGAACGCGTTCATTTGCGGTGCGTACCGCGAGAGCAGGCCCAGCAGTGCTTCACTGACTAACAGCGTCGCCACCACCGGTGCGCTGATCACCAGGGTTTTGCTGACCAGTGCATCCAGCAAGCTGAACACCGCTTGCAGGTGTATCTCGCAACCCGTGACCGGTGCGCAAATGCGATAACTGTGGCCAACGGTTTCGAGCATCAGCAGCATGCCGCCGCCTTCGAGGTAAACCGCAGCGGCGAACAATTGGAGGAAATTCGCCAGCTCCGATGTATCGACGCCGTTGGCCGGGTCCACCGTACTGCTGAGCATCGCGCCGCGCTGGTTGTCGATCAGGTTGCCCATGGCGTGCAACACCCAGAACGGCCAACACAGCAGGCAGCCCAGCAGGACGCCAATGCCGGCTTCGCGCAGCAACAAGCCAAAGAATGCCAAGCCGTCGAGGCGCGGCAGCGGCTCGCCGACATAGCTCCAGAACCCCAACGCCACCAGCACGATGACGGCCTGGCGCGCAGGCCCGGTCAGCACGCCGCTGTTGAGAAACGGCAACATGAAAAAAATCGGTGCCAGCCGTGCAAACCCAAGGATCGCGGCAGCGAACAGCGCGTACAGATCGAAAAACAGCGTCACCGACATCGGTCTAGCCCAATGCCAGACGGATGACTTCACGACTGAAATCGAGCAGGGTTTCGCCGTACCAACCCGAAAGTAGAAACAGGCACGCCGCCACCGACAGCAACTTGAATCCGAATGGCAGTGTCTGCTCCTGCAACTGGGTCACCGTCTGAATCAACCCGACCACCAGGCCCACCACCGTGGCAACAATGATCGGCCAAGCGACCATCAACAGAATCAGGTACAGGGTTTTATTGCCGGCGTAGACCAGATCGTTCATGTCGACGCCCCTATGCCAGCAAAGTCAGGTACTGCTTGACCAGACCGGTCGACAGCAGCGCCCAGCCATCCAGCGCGACAAACAACACCAGTTTGATCGGCACCGAAATGATCACCGGGCTCATCATCATCATGCCCAGCGCCAGCAGGATGCTGGAGATCACCAGATCGACGATCACGAACGGCAAGTACCGATAAAAGCCGATCTTGAACGCGCTTTTGATTTCACTCAGCGCATAGGCCGGCAACAGCGAAAACAAGGAGGGCGTGAGTTGTTCATCGGCCGGCAGGCTTTCCTCGGAATCACTCTGAACCGCTTGCGCACGCTCGAAGAACAGGGCCAGTTCGGGGTCGGTGTACTTGCGCAGGTAATCCTTGTACCCACCCAGGCCGTTCTCGGCAAAGTTCACCACCGACTCGATATCGGTGAAGGCCACCGCTTCTTCCTTGTAGTAGCCATAACCCTGCTTCATGACCGGCGTCATCACGAAAATCGCCAGCATCAAAGCGATCGCGTTAAGCGTCATGTTCGACGGCACCTGCTGCAATCCCAGCGCGTTGCGCACGATGACAAACACGATGGAAAACTTGATGTAACAGGTTCCGGCGGCCACCAGGAAAGGCAGGAGTGACGCGAACGCCAGCAGCGCAATCAGCGAGACGTCATTCATCGCCGCTGTTCCGATAAGGGGTTGCGATAGACCTCGAGCAATTCCACCCCCAACTGATCGTCCAACTGCACCAGTTCCCCGCGGGCCACGCGCTTGCCATTCGCGCGAACCTCGATGTGCCGGGCGGCATCGGTCGCCAGCGGAATGAGTTGACCATCGATGATCTGTGACAGCGTGCCCAGGTCGATCTCATGAGTGGCGAGCAAAAACTCCAGGCGCAAGGGCAAAGCACCGAGTTCGACGTCCGAGTCGGCCTGCTCACCAGCCTGTTGATTTGAATCGGCAACCGTCGATTGCATGTGTAACCCCTCTTCAGTGAACGTGAATACGCCGATGCATTGATTGGCCAGCAGACACCGGTCTGTCCGGTGGGTGATGCGCAGGACGTCGCCCTGTCCCAGCGGCACTTGATGCAGATGGCTGAAGCCCAGCATCAGCTCCAGGCACAGCGGTAAATCGCTCAGCCAGGATCCGGGTTGCAAGGGGCTCTTTGCGGGGCGTGGCGGTGGCAACTGCGTCAACCACACTCGCCCGTGAGCCGTGTCGAGCCAGGGCAAATCGTGCGTCGGCAGTTCGGTCGGCTCGATCAATTCGATGTCGGCCAACGATTGATAAGGCAGCTCGTCAATCAGCGGAAAAGGTCGCGCAACTGCCCGGAACAATTCGACGATGCTCGTCAACGGGCACTCGACGATCAGCAACGAGCGCAACTGCGGTAACGCGTGTTCCAGCCAGTCGCGAGCCAGGATCAGCCCCCGCCACTCTCCTTCATCGCTACGCGCGCAAAACCGCAAGTAGCCGGACCGCCGGTCCGGTCTGCCTACGCCTGCACCCTCACCGGCGCGGCGCCAGCGTTGAACCGCTTGCGTGCGGGCGTGCGCCGAAGCGTCGACGCGGCGCAACGTCAGCGCTCTCATGCTGGTAGTTCCTGCTGTTCGGTCTGCTCTTCATCCGGCTGCTGCTGCGACCCCTGATGTTGCTGCTCGCCCCCCGTATCGGTCAGCCGCCAGCCGGGATCCCGGGCCAGTTCAAAAGGTGCCTTGAGTTGCTCGAAGACCAAGCTGTTGCTCGGGCTGAGTTGCAGGTTTTGAATGGGTTCGTCGGGCACACGGGTGATTGTCACTTGCCCGCTGGCGGTGCCTTTGTTGAAGGGAACCTGCAGCAGGCCGCGGCTTGAGCCGGGCAGCGTTTCGATCATCACGTCGAGAGCTGGCTTGGGTATTGGCATCGGGGGCAAGGGGATGGAAACCGGTGCCGCCGCAGGTGCATGACGCACGGCGTGAAGGTTCATCAACGCTTCGGGCAATGGTGTCTCGGCGGCGAAGGTTATCGGAGGGCTGGCGTTGGCTGCGCGCTCGACGGGCAGCGGTTCAAGCGTGGTTGAAGGCGCTTCGGTGGGGCCTCGCGATGAAGCCTGGGGATTGATCGGTGCCTGTGCGGCCACTTTCGCGAGCAAGCCCGCTCCCACATTGGAATGCGTTTCTCTGAGGGAGCGCGCCTGTGCTTCCAAATTGGAATGCGTTTCCCTGTGAGATGGACGGTGCGACGATTCGACCTGCTCGCGATGGCGTTCGACCAGACCGCAACGACCTGAAACTTGAACGCCCACAGGGACCAACGCCTCGAATCGCTGACGCACAATCAACGTCGCCAGCAAATCCAGCACACCTTGCGGCAGCTCATCGTCTTGTGCCGGTACAAGTGCGTCGCGCAGTTCATCCGCAGAATCCTCGGTAGCAGGTTCCAGCGTTAGAGCCGGTCCCGGTGAAATCGTAGAAACCCCCTTCATCGCCGTACTCCAGTCATCTCTTCTATCTCCCTTTCTTCCCGGCGCACTTGCTCAAGTCGTTGCGCGCGCAACAGGTGCTGCACCGACCGTTGGTATTTGTCGTGTTTGCGCTGCAGACAATGCAGTTGCTCGCGTTGTGCTTGCAACGAGTGCTCAAGCTGCCTGCACTGCTCCTCTACGCGGTCGCGCTCAAGGCGCACCAGATCAATCTGCCGCCGGATGACCGCCTGGGTTCGCAGCAGCGCCAACAACTGCCCGTGATCCAGAACGCAATCGATGGCGCGATGGCTGGCCAGCAGGCTCTGCAGCGATGCCTCTTGCCCCTCGAAACCGGCGAGTTCCCCCCGTAGCGGCTGCAACTGTTGTTGTGCGCGCAGTACAGCCTGCTCACCGCGTTGCTGACGGAACTGGCTGAACGCCAATAGGCGTAGCCGGTCAGGCAATGAGTTCATTCAGGCTCCGCAGCGTTTCGTCAGGTTCGCTGCATTCGTCCGTCGGCTGACGCAGCCAGTGGTTCAAGGCTTCGCGGCGCTGCAGGGCCTGGTCGTTGGCGGCATCGGCGCCCTGGGTGTATTCGCCCATGTCGAGAAAAATCTGCAACTGCTCCAGCCGTGTCAGCGTTTCCCGGGTCGACGCGGCCAGTTGCTGCACCTGCGCGCTGGTGACTTGCGTCGCCACGCGACTGATGCTGCGCAAGACATCGATCGCCGGGTAATGACCTTTGGCCGCCAGGGCTCGACTGAGGTAAACATGGCCGTCGAGAATGGAGCGAATCTCCTCGGCGATCGGGTCCGGCTCGTCGTCACTCTCCAGCAGGACCGTGTACCAGGCCGTAATGCTCCCGGAAGCCGTCACACCAGGTCGCTCCAGCAAACGCGGCAAAGCATCGAACACCGACGCCGGATAGCCGCGCCGCGCCGGCGCTTCACCCGCGGCCAGGGCCAGGTCGCGACGAGCGCGGGCGTAACGGGTCAACGAGTCCAGCAACAGCACGACACGCTGGCCCTGGTCGCGAAAATACTCGGCGATGGCTCTCGCCTGCAGGGCCGAATTGCAGCGATCCACGGAGGAAAAATCCGACGTGGCAAACACCACCACGCAACGTGATCGCTTCGTTGAGTGGCGCAGATGTTCAATGAACTCCGTTACTTCACGCCCGCGCTCTCCGATCAGGCCAATGACGAATACGTCCGCATCGGTGTGGCTGATCAGCATATTGATCAACGTTGTCTTGCCGGACCCGGCCGCAGCAAAAATGCCGATGCGCTGACCGACACCGCAGGTCAACAAGCCATCGATAACGCGAATTCCGGTGCTCAGCGGCTCTGCGACCGGGCGACGCTGGTGGTACGACGGCGGGTCGGCATCCACCGGATAATCCTGTTGCTCAACGGCTGTCGACGGTGCCAGTCGCTCAACGATATTGCCCTGGGGATCGACCACGCTGCCCAGCAGCGCATCGCTGCAGCGCAGGCGCAATGTCGAACCCGTCGGGACAATCATCGACTCCCTGGACAATCCTTTGGCGTCGCCGAGCAAACTGAGCAGGACGGCGCCGGGTTTGAAGCCGATGACTTGCGCCCTGGCCGCCACGTGCGGCGAACGCCAATGGCGACGCACTTCGCAGACTTCACCGACCACCACATTGTCCAGCGCCGCTTCGATCAAAGGACCGCTCAAGCGCAAGGGATGGGCAGCATGCCGTTCCAACCGGGCGCTCATCGGCGCAGCAATTCGCACAGCGTTTCAATCGACTGCACAAAAGCATCCAGGGCTTGGGCGAAATGCTCGGCGTCACCCAAGGCGTGGTCGTTGGCCATCAAGCGCAGTTCGAGCTGCCCCTGGACTTCGCACAGGTGCAGTTGGCCAGTGCGAGAAAAAGCATTGCCCTCCAGCAAGAACTGCATCAATTCGAAGGCGCAATGGTTCATGACGCTTGGGGTCGCCTGCGCGACTGCGGCCCAGATCCACACATCGCCCTCTACCACGGCCACGTTGACACTGGGCAGGTTTTTCATCTGCATTTCAATGGTGCTGTGGCTGTCGAAATGCCCTATCTGGCTGTCCACGCAGCCACTGTGTCGCAGGGCTTCACGCAGCAGGTCGGCAATATCGGGCTGTCTCATTTACAGGGTTCCTCAGAGGGTCTTGATGACATTGACCGAGATGGTCTCGGAGATTTCGCCGAACGACATCACGTCCAGCTCCCGGAACCGCCCCTCGATCAGTTTCTTGATGTAGCGCCGCACATCGACCGAACACAGCAACACCATGTCTTTGTGCGCAATGTGCAGGCTGTCCAGGCCGACACTCAGGCGGTCCATCAGCTCTTCCGACTCTGCCGGCTCCAGGTTGATGAAACTGCCGCCCGAGGTTTGCCGGATGCCCCGGCGTACCACCTCTTCGAATTCCGGCGACAACAGCAGGACGCGCAAGTCATTGCCGTGGGCGAATTTGTTGCTGATGTAGCGCGCCATTGCTCCGCGAACGTGCTCGACCAGCGCCAGCACGTCCTTTTCCCGCGACGCCCAATGGGCCAGCGACTCCAGGATCAGCTTCATGTTGCGCACGGAAATGCGTTCGCCGATCAGGCGCTGCAACACCTCGGCGATCTTCTGCACCGTGACGTGGCGATACACTTCCTTGAGCAGATCGGGGTATTTCGCTTCCATTTCGTCGAGCAGTTGCTTGGTCTCCTGCACACCGAAAAACTCCTGGATATTGCGCGCCAGCAACGTGACCAGGCAGCGGTAGCACTCCTCGTCCGCGGGGCGCAGTTGATAGCCCAACTGTTGCACTCGCTCCTTGTCTACGGCGTTGACCCAGACGCCGCCCAGGCGATTGCTGTCGTTGCCGCGCACCAGGGCAAAACCCAAAGGTTCAAGGTCTGGCGAATAGTCGAGCAGGCGCCAGTGATCGAAATGGATATCGAACTGCTCGGCACGCACTTCATTGATCAGCACCGCCACTTGATGAGCCGGCAACGCCTCGCTGGCGCGTACCTGCGGTTCGGGTATCCGCAAGCCGTAGTCGACGAAAAACTGGCTGCGAAAGCGCGCCGCCCAACGGGCTTTGCTCAGCGCACCCAGTTGCGACGTGGGCACCAGCAGCATCAGGGCGATGGTTTCGGTGGCGATGTTATCGACGTCATCGAGCAATCCCGACCCGGTTTGCAGCGCGTCTTGCTCCGTGGCGGCAGCACGGTTTTCACCGTCGCCGGTTAACCTGGAGGCCTTTCGATGCCGGGTAAACACCACCAGCGCCAGCATCGCGGCGATGGGCAGAAACGTCATCAATGGGAAACCGGGGAGCAGACCGACACCCACCGCCAGCACCGCAGTGACACCCATCACGAATGGATTGCCGAGCATCTGGGCCAGCATGTTGCGCCCCAGGTTGCTGTCGTCGCCGTTGACCCGGGTCACGATGAAGCCGGCGCCGATGGCGATCAGCAGCGCTGGAATCTGTGCGACCAGGCCATCGCCGATGGTCAGCAATGTGTAGGTCGACAAGGCCGTGGACATGTCCATGCCCATTTGCCCGACACCGATGGCCATGCCGCCGATGAAGTTGACGAAAATAATGATGATGCCGGCGATCGCATCGCCCTTGATGAACTTCATCGCGCCGTCGAAAGAGCCATACAACTGGCTTTCACGCTCCAGCACGCTGCGTTTTTCCTTGGCTTCTTCGGCCGTGATGGCGCCTGCCTTGAGGTCGCCGTCGATGCTCATCTGCTTGCCGGGCATGCCGTCCAGCGAGAAGCGCGCCGCGACTTCGGCGACCCGCTCCGAGCCTTTGGTGATCACGATGAACTGAACAATGGTGACAATCGAAAAGATCACGAAACCCACCACCAGGCTTTCGCCGATCACGAACTCACCGAAGGACGCGATGATCTCACCCGCATCGGCCTGGCTCAGGATCAAGCGGCTGGTACTGATCGACAGCGCCAGGCGAAACAGCGTGGTCAGCAGCAGCAACGCCGGAAACGTCGAGAAGCTGAGGATGCGTTCGATGTAGAACGACCCCATGAACACCAACAGCGAAATGACAATGTTCAGGCCGATGAGAAAATCCACCAGCACCGTCGGCAGCGGAATGATCAGCATGGCGATGATCATCACCATGAGGGTCAGGATCAGCAGCTCCGGGCGAGCGCCGACGTTGCGCAAAAACACATTGAGCATGGCAGGTCAGCTCCGTGAAAAAGTCATGAGCAACCGCCGGGACGACGCTGTTCGATACATTCGTGGGCGTAGGCAACGTCGGCCAGCAGCGAAAACTGTTGCGCCAGGCGCAGCGGCGCCTCTTCGTCGGCAAACAGTTGCAGCGGCAGTTGCAGGCTGAACCGGCGCACCGTCTGCAGCAGCGTCGAGCGCTCACGGTGCAGGCTCAACAGCACGCGCTCACCGAGCACGCCGAGCAACAACTGGTCGAGCTCATCGGGCCAGGTCAACAGGCCGAACAGGAACACCAGCCAGTCGGACTCATCGGGGTTGTGCTGGCAGATCAGTTCATCGCGCAGCAGGCCACCGATGAACAGGCCGTCGGCTGAACGCAGGCGCTTGAGGTCATTCAGTCGGACCAGCAGTTGGCCAAACTCTGTGCGCGAGCAACTCGGATCCTGGGCGCTGATATCGGTGAGCAGCGCCGCTTCGATGAAGGCCAGCACATTCGTGCGTTGCGGTGGGCCGTACAGGGCAATCCAGTCCTGATAACAGCTGACCGGCCCTTCATCGGACTCGAGAAAATCCCGGTACGTTTCGCGCAACAGCGCGGCGCGCACGGCCATGCTCTTACCGAACATTCTGGCCTTGAGCGCGGCATTGATGCCGGCGTTCATGCGTTTGGGGGACGCTTGGGCGACCACCGTCTGCAACAGCGTTTCGAGCCGCTGACGGGTGCTTTTCTCGAGCTTTTTACGGCGCAACAGTTCTCGCAGCACCAACGCCAGGTCGCTGTCATCGGCAAACAGCTTGCGCGCCATTTGCAGCAACCAGCTGACGGGGTTGTCGGCGAGCCGTGCCAGGCTGAGGATCTGCCGCACCTTGGGCACGGTGTCGTCGTCCAGCACCCTTTCGAAGTTGTCGGTCAGGGTGTCGGACTTCAGTTCGAAATGCCGCCGGCCACGAAACTGCGCCAATGCCGCCGACATTTCATCGCTGATCTGCACGAAACGCTGCATAACGGCAGCTGTGCCGCTTTCGTCGAGATCAGTGTCCGCCGTTGCCTGTGACTGCGGATGCTCTGCGGCCTTCTCGGCATTCAGCCGCGCCTGGGCCGCTCGTCCGCCGGTGGAAATCGCCGGCAGGATCATTTTATGGCCGCCCGAAAATAGGAACGGCGCAAGCGTTCGTGCTGTTCCGGGGTCAGCAACTGTGGAACGGGTTCAACGGCGTTCGGCTCGAGCGTGTCGCGAATTTCCTTGGGTTGAATCAGGAACACCCGCACGGTATTGGCCGAGCGGTTCTGTCGATAACTGAACAGCCGACCGACCCAAGGAATCGACCCCAGCACCGGAATCCGGCCGATCTGTTCGCTGTGGTCATCGCGGGTAAAACCGCCCACCAACAGGCTCTTGCCCGGCGGCACTCGCGCTACGGTGCTGATCCGGGTGCGGCCGACCGTCGGCAGAGCGCTCGGTCGCTCGCCCTGGCCCGGGTTCTCGATTTCGTTGCCGTCTTCGATATTGAGCGACATTTCAATCTCGTCCGCCTGGGCGAAACGCGGCAATACGCTCACCAGCGTGCCGTAGGTCACATGCTGCAAATCAACACTGCGCTCGCCCACCAGCGGCGCATAAAAGGTGCGGTTATTGTCGAAAATAGCCGGCACATTTTCCTGGGTCAGGATCACCGGTCGCGACACCACATTCGCCCGACTCGTGCGCTCCAGCGCCATGACCTGGGTGACGAACGACGCACCGTCAAGCGTGGTCGCGGAGCCAGCGTTGAGCGAGGCGCTGAATTTTCCACCCGAATTTACGACGCCTTGCCAATTGACGCCCAACTGATTGAGTTCATCCTTGTGCAGATCAATGATCCACAACGACAACTCCACGTGACGTTTGGGCGTGTCCAGCGCGCTGACCAGGTTCTCGATAAAGCGCACCTGCTCGGGCAACCCCTTGACCAGCAGGCTGTTGGTGTCGGGATAGGCCACGACCCGAATGTTCCCGGCGGCCGTGTCGCGGGCAATAATTCGCGGTGCGGAGGGGTCCTGACCCGAAGGCCCGGTCGCCAGGCCTTCCAGTGGAAACGCCGGCATCAAGCCTGGCGGTCGTTGTGCCGGGACTTGCGCCACCGCAGACTCGACGCCATTTTTTTCGCCACGCAGCAAGGCCTCAATCACGGTGGCCAGCCCGGGAATCGTCACCTTGTCATCACGCAACTCGTATTTACGGTCGCTCACAAAGGTGTTTCGCACCTGGATAACGCCGATCTGCTGCTTGCCCAGCAACAATTCCGAGCGCTGGTTATCCATCAACCCGGCCGCTTGCGTGACCAGATCGACATACATCGGCGGGCCGGACACATGGAACGTACGCAAACCATCGTGACGCAACGGATAACGCCGATCGTGCAACCCGGAACGTTCCAGGAATGCCTGAAGCTTCGCCACGGTCAGGGTCTGCAGCGATACCATCGAGCTTTTGAGTTCCGGGGCGTCATACAGATAAATCGCCTGACCATCGCTGTACCAGATAAGCCCCATTTGCGCGCTGACTCGCTCAAAGGTGCGTTGCGGCGCGAGCAGGTCGAACGTACCGGAAATCCGCTTGGCCGCAGCGGCCTTGCTGACGATGACCGGCTTGCCCAACGATCCGGACAGCTCACTGAAAAAAGTGCGCGCGCTTTGTTCACGGGCCTCGAAATCATAGGTAGCGGCCGCTGCGGCAAAGGGTGCGAGCAGCAACACCGTAGTCAGGCAGACGGGCAAAAGAGATAAGGGCAACGATCGGCGTTTCATCGGTTCACTTGCCTGGAAGGTAGGTAATGTCGGCGAGGCTGCTGGGCGTGAACCCCACCAGTTCGCGGATCTCCTTGGAGAAATGCGAAGAAGAGGCAAAACCGAATTCCAGCGCGACCTCTGTCAGCGAGCAGTCCCGCAGACTCATATTCAACAGCGCCTGAGCCGTGCGCCAGCCGCGCAACGCAGGCTTGGCTGCACTGCCCAGCGCCTGTCGGCACAATCGACGAAAGTGCGACACGGAAACACCATAGCGTTGCGCCAGGTCACTCAGTTTTTCACTGCGGGTGCCCTGCTCCAGCAGGAATCGCACAAGCCCGTAGCTCTCGGTATGACGCAGCACGCCGGCGAAGGCCTGAAAAGCCGAACCGCCACCCATGGCCTGCGCGATGTACCAGCGTTCCAGTGCGCCCTCCGACCGAACGGTCTCGTACGTCACCGGCAACATCGCCCACGGAGCATGGCGTGGTCGCTGGCCCGTCAACGCATCACTCAAGTCGATAAAGACCTGCAATTTCACCAACAGGGTTTCGGACAGCGGCAGCACCTGCACACAGCCGCCGCGCATTTGCAGAGTCTCGCTGACCGCGATCAGCCCTTCCCAGCCGCCGGGCAACCGATGGCACTGCGTCGACCCCAGCAGGTCGGTCGATTCGCTGACACGCAGATGCAACATGCGCTCGCCGGAACGAGCATCCGGGAATGCGGTGGCACGAAGTGATTCGGTTTGCACGCCAACCTCCTTTGCAGCCTGACGATGAAGGGTCGGCAGGATGAAAGAGCGGGCGCGGGAAGTCCTGATGGAAAGCTGATGAAACCCGGGATGGCATATGCCTTGCACCCTCATTGACATCAGCACTCATGCCAACGGCGGGATGAGTCGAAAGACAAAGGCGTCGTCACCTGGCCTTGCCCTGGCAAGCAGCCAGGTACGGCGCTTTTTTTTGGAAGGTGTTTAGCCATGAATGAAACCACAGCCGGCCCATTGGCCTGGGTCAATGGCAGCGATGCCCCGGAAAAGACTGAAATCAACCTCGGTTTCATGGCCCTGAGCGACTGCGCCTCGGTGGTGGTCGCGGCCACGCAGGGTTTTGCCCAGCCTTACGGCCTGACCCTTAACCTCAAGCGCCAGTCCTCCTGGGCCAACCTGCGGGACAAACTGGTCAGCGGCGAACTCGATGCCGCCCACAGCCTTTACGGCCTGATTTACGCCGTGCACCTGGGCATCGGCGGCGTCGCGCCCACCGACATGGCGGTGCTCATGGGCCTGAACCAGAACGGCCAGAGCATCAACCTTTCCCATGGCTTGCAGGCGCTGGGCGTGACCGGTCCTGAAGCACTGGATCGCCACGTGCACCAAACTCGCCCAAAACTCACCTTTGCCCAGACATTTCCGACCGGCACCCACGCCATGTGGCTGTATTACTGGCTGGCGAGCCAGGGCATTCATCCGTTGCACGACGTCGACAGCGTGGTGGTGCCGCCACCGCAAATGATCGCGCACCTGCAAGCGGGCCGTATCGACGGGTTCTGCGTCGGTGAGCCCTGGTCCGCCAGCGCCGTGAAACAGAATCTCGGCTTCACAATGGCGACGAGCCAGACCATCTGGCCCGACCACCCGGAAAAAGTCCTCGGTTGCACCCGCGCGTTCGTCGAGCAATACCCCAACACCGCCCGGGCGCTGGTGATGGCGATTCTGGAAGCCAGCCGCTTCATCGAAGAAAGCGTCGAGAATCGCTGCAGTACCGCGCAGCTGTTAAGCGCCGCGGATTACCTCGATGCACCGCTCGATTGCATCAAGCCACGCCTGCTTGGCGAGTACGACGACGGCCTCGGCAATCGCTGGCAAGACCCGCACGCATTGCGCTTCCACGCAGGCGGCGACGTTAACCTGCCTTATCTCTCCGATGGCATGTGGTTCCTGACCCAGTTCCGTCGCTGGGGCTTGTTGCGCGACGACCCGGACTACCTTGCGGTGGCTCGTCAGGTCCAGCAGCTAGACTTGTATCGAGAGGCGGCGACCGCCGTCGGTGTTGCCTCGTCGAGCCATGAAATGCGCAGCAGCCAGTTGATCGACGGCAAAATCTGGGACGGTTGCGACCCGGCCGGTTATGCCCGCAGTTTCAAGCTGCACGCCATGAGCGACAGCTCGCCCCTACTCGCCAGCCGCTGACAGGAGACTGCGAACATGTTGCGTATCCTGCTGATCAACGACACCGCGAAGAAAGTCGGCCGGCTGAAAGCGGCCCTGACCGAAGCCGGATTCGAAGTGATCGACGAATCCGGCCTGACCATCGACCTGCCCGCACGCGTCGAAACGGTGCGTCCGGACGTGATATTGATCGATACCGAGTCACCGAGCCGCGATGTGATGGAGCAAGTGGTGCTGGTGTCCCGCGACCAGCCGCGGCCGATCGTGATGTTTACCGACGAACACGACCCCGACGTGATGCGCCAGGCGATCAAGTCCGGGGTCAGCGCCTACATCGTCGAAGGCATTCATGCACAACGCTTGCAGCCGATTCTCGACGTGGCCATGGCACGCTTCGAAAGCGACCAGGCCCTGCGCGCCCAACTGCACGCCCGCGACCTGCAACTGGCCGAGCGCAAGCGCATCGAGCTGGCCAAAGGGTTGCTGATGAAGATGAAAGACTGCAACGAGGAAGAGGCCTACACCCTCATGCGCCGCCAGGCCATGAGCCGGCAGCAGAAGCTGATTCAGGTGGCCGAGCAGATTATTGCGATGAGTGAGCTGCTGGGCTGAGACTTCGTGGCTCCTTTGATGGCTCCTTCGACTTGTTCGCGAAGGGCAGCGACCCGGTCTCAAATTGTTGGCACAGATCTCGCTAAGTAATCCACACAGGTAACCAACGGCGGTTGCCCCACCTACGACAAAGACGTCGCTCACCTCATTTGCCCATGGCGAATCCGGTGGCGGCGTTTTTTTGTTTTGGCCCCACAGCCCGGGGCCGGTGGTGCGGCCGTTGCGGCGCCCCACCTGCAAGCTCATGACTCCTTCTCGAGACGACTCACAGCTGAGGTGTGCAATGAATTCAAGCTTCTGGAAATCCGGCCATACCCCGACACTGTTCGCGGCCTTCCTCTATTTCGACCTGAGTTTCATGGTCTGGTACCTGCTCGGCCCTTTGGCGGTGCAAATCGCCGCCGACCTGCACCTGACCACGCAACAACGCGGCATGGTGGTGGCTACGCCGATTCTGGCCGGTGCCATATTGCGCTTCATCATGGGCATGCTTGCAGATCGCCTGTCGCCGAAAACCGCCGGGCTGATCGGCCAGGTGATCGTCATCTGCGCCCTGTTCGGCGCCTGGAAACTCGGCATTCACAGTTACGAACAGGCGCTGTTGCTGGGCCTGTTCCTCGGCATGGCCGGCGCGTCTTTCGCCGTGGCGCTGCCGCTGGCTTCGCAGTGGTATCCGCCGCAGCATCAAGGCAAGGCCATGGGCATCGCCGGTGCCGGTAACTCGGGCACCGTGCTTGCGGCCCTGATCGCCCCGGTGCTGGCCGCCGCGTTTGGCTGGAGCAACGTGTTCGGCTTCGCCCTGATCCCGCTGATCCTGACCATCATTGTCTTCGCCTGGCTGGCCAAAAACGCACCTGAACGGCCGAAAGCCAAATCGATGTCCGACTACTTCAAGGCCCTGGGCGACCGCGACAGCTGGTGGTTCATGTTTTTCTACTGCGTGACCTTCGGCGGCTTCATCGGCCTGGCCAGCGCCCTGCCCGGCTACTTCAACGACCAATATGGCCTGAGCCCGGTCACCGCCGGTTACTACACCGCAGCCTGCGTGTTTGGCGGCAGTCTGATGCGCCCGTTGGGCGGTGCACTGGCCGACCGATTTGGCGGGATTCGCACGTTGCTGGCGATGTACACGGTGGCGGCGATCTGCATCGCGGCGGTGGGTTTCAACTTGCCGAGTTCCTACGCGGCGCTGGCACTTTTTGTGTGCACCATGCTCGGCCTGGGTGCGGGTAACGGCGCGGTGTTCCAATTGGTCCCGCAACGTTTCCGTCGTGAAATCGGCGTGATGACCGGTTTGATCGGCATGGCCGGTGGCATCGGTGGTTTCGCCCTCGCCGCAGGCATGGGCGCGATCAAGCAAAGCACCGGCAGCTATCAACTGGCCCTGTGGTTGTTCGCCAGCCTCGGCGTCCTCGCCTGGTTCGGTCTGCACGGCGTGAAACGTCGCTGGAGAACCACCTGGGGCTCGGCAGCCGTCACCGCGGCGCGGGTGTGAGGGCTGAATGAGCCTGCAACTGAGTTTCGCCGAAGCCAGCGCCACGGGTCCACGCGAGGAGAATCAGGACGCCCTGCGCCTGGTCACTCCCGCGCCGGCGCTGGCGGCGAGCAAGGGTTATCTGTTCGCCATTGCCGACGGCGTCAGCCAGTGCGCCGATGGCGGGCTCGCCGCCCGTTCGACTTTGCAGGCGCTGGCGCTGGACTACTACGCCACCCCGGAAACCTGGGGCGTCGCCCAGGCACTGGATCGTTTGCTGCTGGCACAGAATCGCTGGTTGCAGGCCAATGGCGGTGGGCAACCGCTGCTTACCACTGTCAGTGCCTTGGTCATGCGCGGCAGGCGTTTTACCCTGGCGCATGTCGGTGACTGCAGGGTTTATCGCTGGCACGCCGATCAATTGCAGCGGATCAGCGAAGACCACGTCTGGGACCAGCCTGGCATGCAACATGTGCTCAAACGGGCGCTGGGCCTCGATCAACATCTGGTACTGGATTTTCTCGATGGCGAGTTGCGCCTCGATGAAAGTTTCGTACTGCTCAGCGATGGCATCTGGGCCGTGTTGGGTGACACCGCCATTGCGGCGATCCTGCGCGATCAACCGGATCTGCGCAGCGCGGCACAAACCCTGGTGAGTGCAGCGCATCTGGCGGGCAGCCAGGACAATGCCAGCGCGCTATTGGTGCGGGTCGACGCCCTCGGAGAAACGAACATCGGCGATGCGCTGATTCATCTGCAGCAATGGCCATTGCCGCCGCCGCTGAAACCGGGGCAGAACTTTGAGGGCTGGCAGGTCGAAGGAATACTCGGCCAGAGTCAGCAATCGCTGCTTTATCGGGTGCGCGACGCTCAGCAACAGCCCTGGTTGCTGAAAACCTTGCCCGGTGCACTGCGCGACGATCACCTGGCCGGGCAAGCGTTGCTGTCGGAAGAATGGTTTCTCAAGCGTGTAGCCGGTCGGCATTTTCCTGAAGTCCATGCCGCTCTTCAGCGTCAGCATTTGTACTACGTGATGCGTGAATACTCCGGCGCTACCCTGGCGCAACTGAGTGAGCGAAACGCAATGCTGCCGATGGCTCAGTGGCAGGACTTGGCGGAACGTTTGCTGCGGGCGGTCGGCATGTTGCATCGACGGCAGATTCTCCATCGCGACATCAAACCGGAAAACCTGCTGCTGGGGGACGACGGCGAGCTGCGCCTGCTGGACTTCGGCCTCGCCTACTGCCCCGGTCTGTCTGAAGATCAGGCCTCGGCCCTGCCCGGGACCCCCAGCTATATCGCGCCGGAAGCCTTTCGCGGCGACCCGCCTTCCGTGCAACAGGATTTGTATGCGGTCGGCGTGACCTTGTATTTCCTGCTCACAGGGCATTATCCCTACGGCGAAATCGAAGCATTCCAGCGACCGCGGTTTGGTGCACCGGTCAGTGCCAGTCGCTACCGGCCCGACCTGCCCGAATGGATCGCGCTAAGTCTGGAGCGCGCGGTGGCGGCGAATCCGGATGAGCGATATGAAACGGCGGAAGAATGGTTGCTGGTACTGGAACAGGGCGAGCGACGCAGTTTGAGTGTGCGACCAAAGCCTTTGCTGGAGCGCGAGCCGGTGAAGGTCTGGCGGACGTTGGCGCTGGGCTCGTTGCTGGTGAATCTGGTGCTGTTGGTTTTGGTGTTTCACGGCTGAACCGAGTCGCGTCCTTCGCGAGCAAGCCCGCTCACACAGGGGGAACACATTCCAAATGTGGGAGCGGGCTCGCTCGCGAAGACGCAATGACAGCCAACACAAATCCACCGCCAGCCCGCTCCATTAACGGGCACCACGCTTCGATTCGGTGCAAGCGCAACGGTTGATAAAGTGCTCAGGGCCCATAAACCGGCCACCGGACAACTTGGCACAACCGCTGCATTACCTCTCTCAACTTACATAAAGCCCAGCCTTCAACGACGAAGGATGCGCTTCCCGAAATAACGGGACCAGGACAAAGGCGTCCTCGCTAGGCAACTAGCGGGACGCCTTTTTTTGTTTGCGCGAAATGTGTGCCGAGCCCCCCCCGGAGAACCTGATGAAAAAACTCAAACTGGTGATGATCGGCAATGGCATGGCCGGGGTTCGGACCCTGGAAGAGTTGCTCAAGCTGAGCAACGAGCTGTACGACATCACCGTCTTCGGCGCCGAACCCCATACCAACTACAACCGCATTCTGCTGTCGCCCGTACTGGCCGGCGAACAAACCTTCGAAGAGATCGTGCTCAACGATCTGGACTGGTACCTGGACAACAACATCAAGTTGCTGCTCAACCGCAAAGTGGTGGAGATCGACCGGGTCAAACGCCGGGTCATCGCCGAAGATGGCACCGAAGCCGAGTACGACCGCCTGCTGATCGCCACGGGCTCGACCCCGTTTATCCTGCCGATCCCCGGCAACACCCTGCGCGGTGTGATCGGCTACCGCGACATCGCCGATACTCAGGCCATGATCAACACCGCCAAAACCCACGAGCATGCCGTGGTCATCGGCGGCGGTCTGCTGGGGCTGGAGGCAGCCAACGGCCTGATGCTGCGCGGCATGCAGGTCACCGTGGTGCACAACGGAGAGTGGTTGCTGGAGCGACAACTGGACAACGTCAGCGGCCAAATGCTGCAAACCGCGCTTGAGGCCCGTGGCCTGAAGTTCCGCCTTCGCGAGCAAACCCGGGCCCTGCACGATGCCGGCAATGGCCGGGTCGGCTCGGTTGAGTTCCACAATGGCGACATCATTCCCGCCGACCTGGTGGTAATGGCCGCCGGCATTCGCCCCGCGACCGAGCTGGCGGAAAAGTCCGGCCTCCCCTGCAACCGCGGGATTCTGGTCAGTGACACGATGCAAACCTACGACCCACGGGTCTACGCCATCGGCGAATGCGCCAGCCACCGTGGCATCGCCTATGGCCTGGTCGCGCCACTGTTCGAACAGGCCAGAGTCTGCGCCAACCATCTGGCCCGGCTGGGGTTCGCCACCTACAAGGGGTCGGTGACCTCGACCAAATTGAAAGTCACCGGCATCGACCTGTTTTCCGCCGGCGACTTCATGGGCGGTGAAGGCACCGAAACCATCACCCTCTGCGATCCCATCAGCGGGATCTACAAAAAACTGGTGATCAAAAATGACGTGCTGGTGGGCGCCTGTCTGTACGGCGACACGGCAGATGGCGGTTGGTATGTCCGGCAGATTCGTGAGAGCCAGGACATCGCTGAGCGCCGCGATCACCTGATGTTTGGTGAAACCCTGAAGGAAGCCAGCTGATGAACCGCCAGATCACCGCCTCCACTTGCTGCTATTGCGGGGTTGGCTGCGGCGTGCTGATCGAGCATGACGGCGAGCACATCCTCGGCGTCAGCGGCGATCCGACCCACCCGGCCAACTTTGGCAAACTGTGCAGCAAGGGCTCGACCCTGCACCTGACCGGTGACCTCGCGGCCCGAGCGCTGTATCCGGAACTGCGCCTCGGCAAAGGCCTGGCCCGCAGCCGCACCGATTGGGACACGGCCCTCGATCACGCCGCCAGTGTCTTCGCCAAAACCATTGCCGAACACGGCCCGGACAGCGTGGCGTTCTACATCTCCGGGCAACTGCTGACCGAGGATTACTACAGTTTCAACAAACTGGCGCGAGCGCTGGTCGGCACCAACAACATCGACAGCAATTCACGGTTGTGCATGTCATCGGCAGTGGTCGGCTACAAGCGCAGTCTCGGTGCCGATGCACCGCCATGCAGCTACGAAGACCTGGAATCGAGCGACTGTGTGATGATCGTCGGCAGCAACATGGCCTACGCCCACCCGGTACTGTTTCGTCGTCTGGAAGAAGCAAAATCCCGCCGGCCACAAATGAAAGTCATCGTCATCGACCCACGTCGTACCGACACCTGCGACCTGGCTGACCTGCATCTGGCGATTCTTCCGGGCACCGATGTCGCGTTGTTCCATGGGATTTTGTACCTGTTGCTGTGGGAAGACTGGATCGACCGCGACTTCATCCAGGCCCACACCGAAGGGCTCGCCGAACTGAAAGACCTGGTTCGCGACTACACCCCGCCGATGGTTTCGCAGCTGTGCGGGATCAGCGTTGAACAACTGCAAGAATGTGCCGAGTGGGTGGGCACCTCGCCGAGTTTCCTGTCGTTGTGGTGCATGGGCTTGAACCAGTCCACCGCGGGCAGTGCGAAAAACAGTGCGCTGATCAACCTTCACCTCGCCACCGGGCAGATTGGCCGTCCGGGTGCAGGACCTTTCTCCCTGACCGGTCAGCCGAATGCCATGGGTGGTCGCGAAACCGGCAGCCTGTCGAACTTGCTGCCGGGCCATCGCGAAGCGGCCAACGCCGAACACCGAGCAGAAGTGGCAACCTACTGGGGCGTAGACCAGTTACCTGAAACCCCCGGGCTCACCGCTATCGAGCTGTTTGAGCAGGTTCGTAGCGGAACCATCAAAGCCCTGTGGATTGCCTGCACCAATCCCGCGCAATCCATGCCGGACCAGACCGCCGTGCGCGCAGCCCTGGAAGCCTGCCCGTTCGTGGTGTTGCAGGAAGCCTTTCGCACCACCGAAACCGCCGCGTTCGCCGACCTGCTGTTGCCTGCCGCCAGTTGGGGTGAAAAGGACGGTACGGTCACCAACTCCGAACGGCGGATTTCCCACGTCCGCCGTGCGATTGTCGCCCCCGGAGAAGCACGCTCAGACTGGGCGATCACGGTGGATTTCGCACAGCGTCTGGAAAAACATCTGCGTCCCGGGCAGGACAGCCTGTTTGCGTTCGAAGCTGCGGCGCAGATCTTCGATGAGTACAAGCAATTGACTCTTGGCCGAGATCTGGACCTGTCCGGCATCAGCCATGAGCTGATCGACCATCTCGGTCCGCAGCAATGGCCCTTTCCTGCAGGCGCCAGCGAAGGTACGGCCCGTCTGTATGTGGACGGCGTTTTCCCGACCGCCAACGGACGCGCCCGGTTCATCGCCGATCCGTATCGCGCCGCCAGAGAACAACGCGATGGGCAGTTCCCGCTGACCCTGATTACCGGCCGCCTGCGGGATCAGTGGCACGGCATGAGCCGCACTGGCACGGCCGCGCAGTTGTTCGGTCATGTGAGCGAAGCCGTGTTGAGCCTGCACCCGGATGAACTGCACCGCCATGGCCTGCAACCGGGTGAGCTGGTCAGCCTGAAAAGCCGTCGCGGCGCGGTCATTGTTGCCGTCGGCAGCGATGACAGTGTGCGCCCCGGCCAGGCCTTCCTGCCCATGCACTGGGGTGATCGCTTCCTGAAGGGGGGTGTCAATTCGATCACCCAACCGGCGTTTGATCCGTTGTCGAAACAGCCTGAACTCAAACACACCGGCGTAAGACTTGACCCGGTAAACCTGCCGTGGAACCTTTTCGTCTTGGTCGAGGGTGATATCCAACAGCATTTTGAGACGCTACGACCACTCTGTGAGGCGTTTTCCTACGTCAGTCTCAGCCTCGCAGGCCGTGAACGCCCTGCGCTGCTCATACGCGCTTCCAGCGCCGCCGCGCCAGATCCGCAATTGCTGCGTGACATCGACCACTGCCTGAAGCTCAACGACGGGCCAGTACTGGCCTATGACGACCCTCAACGCTCCATCGGTAAACGGGTGCGGATCGAGAACGGCCGAATTACCGCGATTCGTCTCGCCGGCGAAACCCTCGCGCAGCACTGGCTGCAGGATCTTTGGCACGAAGGTCGCATCGACCAGCAACTGCGTCGCTGGCTGCTCGCACCGCTGAGCGCGCCGCCAGGTAACGCCAGCGCGCCGACCGCCGGCACCCGGACCCTGTGCAACTGCAAAAACGTCAGCCAGAACGCAGTCTGTGCCGGCATTCGCCGAGGACTGGACTTGCAAGGTTTGAAACAAGAATTGGGTTGCGGTACGCAATGCGGCTCCTGCGTCCCGGAAATCAAGCGTTTGTTGGCTGCCACCGCGCAGCCGATCGCCGTCATCTCGTGAGGAAAACACTATGAACGCAAAAGTCTGGCTGGTGGGTGCAGGTCCTGGCGACCCGGAATTGCTGACCCTCAAGGCTGTTCGAGCGTTGAGCGAAGCCGAAGTGGTGTTGATCGACGATCTGGTGAACGAAGCCGTGCTTGAGCATTGCCCACAGGCGCGAATCATTGCCGTGGGCAAACGCGGCGGCTGTCGCTCCACGCCTCAGGCGTTCATTCATCGATTGATGCTGCGTTATGCCCGTCAGGGCAAATGCGTGGTACGGCTCAAGGGCGGCGATCCGTGCATTTTTGGTCGCGGCGGTGAAGAGGCGCAGTGGTTGCGCGAGCGCGGGGTCGATGTCGAGCTGGTCAATGGCATCACTGCCGGGCTTGCCGGTGCGACGCAATGCGATATCCCGTTGACTCTCAGGGGTGTGGCGCGGGGTGTGACGCTGGTGACGGCCCACACGCAAGATGGCAGCAGTCTGAATTGGCAAGCCTTGGCTCAAGGCGGCACGACATTGGTTATCTACATGGGCGTGGCGAAGCTGAGTGAAATTCGCGAGCAGTTGCTGATAGGAGGAATGGCGGCGGATACCCCGGTGGCAATGATTGAAAACGCTTCCCTGCCACACCAACGGGAATGTCGCAGCGATCTGACCGCGATGGAAGAGGATGCCTGCGCCTTTGAGCTGAAGAGCCCGGCCATTCTGGTGATTGGCGCGGTGGCCGCCCACACAAGTCACTGTAGGAGCGAGCTTGCTCGCGAAGAACCTGAGAACGCCGCGGCGTGTCAGGCTTAACGCGTCATCGTTGACGACCATCGTCGGAACGCCCGGAGACAAGCTCGCGCCTACAAACGACGTGAAACCCAAATCGCAGACAAAGAAAAGCCCGGCCTAAGCCGGGCTTTTCTCAGAGCTGCGGGCTAATTACTTAGCTTGAGCTTCAACCTGCGCTTCTACGCGACGGTTAACAGCGCGACCAGCTTCAGTTTTGTTGTCAGCAACTGGGCGGGATTCGCCGTAGCCAACAGACTGAACGCGGGACGATTCAACACCGTACTGGTTGGTCAGAACTTGCTTAACGGCGTTTGCACGACGCTCGGACAGTTTCTGGTTGTAAGCGTCAGGACCGACGGAGTCAGTGTGACCTTCAACAGTAGTGGTGGTGGATGGGTACTGCTTCATGAAGTCAGCCAGGTTCTTGATGTCGCCGTAGCTGTTGGTTTTAACAACAGATTTGTCGAAATCGAACTTAACGTCCAGCTCTACACGAACAACTTCAGCAACTGCTGGGCAGCCATCAGCGTCAACAGTTACGTTGGCTGGGGTGTCCGGGCACTTGTCAACGTTGTCGCAAACGCCGTCGTTGTCGCTGTCGGAGCAGACTTCAGCCGGTGCTGGAACTGGAGCAGCAGCTGGCTTGGAGCCGCCACCGAAGTTCACACCGATACCGACGCTAGGAGCCCACTCGGTGTCGCCCTGGTCGATGTTGTACTGAGCTTCAACGCCGGCACGAGCGTAGAAGTTGTCTGTGAAGTACAGCTTGGCACCGCCGCCAACGTTGGCGAAGGTGGAACCGTTACGACCACCGCGATCGTTCTGACCGATGCTCTGATCGGAGAAGCCGGCCGAAACGTACGGACGCAGCATGTCGCCTGGGTTGTTGAAGTGGTACAGAGCGTCCAGGGCGGTGTTGGAGCCCTTGATGTTCTTGCCCGACTCGCTACGAACGTTGTGAACTTCGTCGTAGCCCAGACGCAGTTCAACGTCGTCGGTCAGGAAGTAACCAACCGAACCACCGAACAGGTTGCCGTCGTTTTTGAAATCGCGCTGGCTATCGTAATACTCTTTCTTTGCAAAGCCTTCGATTTCAACTGCGCCTTGGCCTTGTGCCAGTGCGCCGAACGAAGTGGCTGCAATAAGAGAACCAATGGCCAAGCCCAAGGTGTTTTTCAGTTTCATCCGTTAAATCCCCATCTGGTGATTGTGAAGCAGTCCCGCAAACCGGGGGACAACTCGGCGGCAAGTCTATCAGAACTTGCCTACACGTAAGAGATATTTGCGCCGAACTAAGTTTCAGCAATACCTGCAAATTTCTCACGCAATTTGTCTAGAGCGCGTTTGTAACGCATTTTTGTTGCACTCAAACCCATGTGCATGATGTCTGCGATCTCCTGAAACTCCAGCTCTGCGACAAATCGTAGCACCAGAATTTCACGGTCAATCGGGTTCACATACACCAGCCAGCGATCAAGTCCGCCCTTCTCCTCGGGTTTCGGCGCCTTCTCTTCAGACGCTTCCTCGAGGGGGTCCAGACTCAAAGCATCCATCAAGCGACGCTTTCGCCGTTCTTTCCGATACTGCGTGATGCACTCGTTGTACGTGATGCTATATAGCCATGTCTTGAACTTCGATTTCCCCTCGAAGTTCTTCAGGCCATACAACACCTTCAACATCACTTCCTGACAGACATCGTCTGCATCGCGATCGTTCCCAAGATACCGTGCACAGACGTTAAATAATGTTCGTTGGTAACGCCGCATCAATTCTTCATAGGCGCGCGTTACGTGAAACAGCTCGGTATGCGAGCGCGCGACCAACTCCTCATCAGAGAGCTCGCGGGGGTCGTAGCGCGTGGAGAGCGTTTGAGCTTTATTCAAAACAAGTCGGGCCGACAGTCAGGTCAATGTCCGCCGCAGCCCCTCGGGGCATTTTGCGGCGGCATACATTAGCAGGGTTTGCCGGGTTAGCGGCTACTCACATGCTGCTCCAGGAGAATCCGATTGGAGAGAGAGACTAGCTCACCCTCATCGGTCAGCAATGTGGTTTTAACCGTGCCGATCTCTTCGATCTGACCTTCGACCTCGCCAACACGCACTTGTTGCCCAACCTGATACAACTCACGCACATAGATTCCCGCAAGAATCTGACCGGCAATTTCCCGGCTTCCCAAACCCATGGCCAGCGCAACCGCCAGACCAACGGTAATCAATACGATCACAATGACATGGTTCAGCAGGTCGGTCTTGACCTCCAACTGGCTGATCGCGACCGAAATACTGATGATAATCACCAGGCCCTGGGCGATTCGCCCCAGCCCAGCGGCGTAATCCAGCCCTACGCCTTCTGCCGCTCCACGTACCAGCCCATTGGCCAGTTGTGCCAGCAAAACACCCACCAGCAGCACCAGCGCAGCGCCGAAAACTTTCGGCAAATACAGCGCAAGCATGTCCAGCGTAGCTGAAACTCGCTCAAGTCCAAGGGATTCTGCGGCCGAAACGAGAAAAATCAGCAGAACGAACCAATAGACAATTTTGCCAATCAGCGTCGAAATCGGCACTTGAAGGCCGGCCCGGGACAGCAATTTTGTCAGACCGGTACCGCCCATCAGGCGATCGAGCCCAAGCTTGGCGAGCAACTTTGACAGCAAAGTGTCCAAAAGTTTCGCAACGACAAAACCCAACAGCAGCACAACCAGTGCGCCGAACAGGTTCGGAATGAAATTCGCAACCTTGGTCCATAACGCAGTCATTGCAGTGACAAGGCTCTGAGTCCAGAGATCAAGTTCCATATTCAATCAGCCTTATCAGCAGTGCGAACGGTAGGTTTACGGTGACGTGAAACCGGCGAAACATGCGCCGATCCGTTATTCAGGGCGATCATCAGCGCGGGCAACCAGCGGCCCAGCAGGCTGAAAAGATCACCGGCGCCGACCTGGCGGTTGGCGGTTTTCAGGACACGCCCAAGGCACGCATCGTCGTCACGGGTGGACGGTGAGGCGTTCAGCATGTCGCGCAAAGACTGTTCAAACGGATCGTGCATACGCACCTCTCGTGATGTCTGTGAAAGACGCGGTCAGATTTGCACGGGTCACATGGCTCATCGTCAGACCCAGCGCAAACGTCGGAATAACCACCACTGCCCCAGTGCCACCGAAACCATCATCAGGCAGGCAATCAGGAAGCCATAAGGGCTGGCAGAGAACGGAATTCCCCCCACGTTGATCCCCAAAAGACCGGTCAGAAAACTCATCGGCAAAAAGATTCCGGTGATGATCCCGAAGCGGTACATCGTGCGGTTCATGCGCACGCTCAAACGTCGGTCTTCAGCCTCCAGGACCAGCCCCACGCGCTCCCGGGTCAACTCCAGCTCCTCGAGATAGCGGGTCAGGCTGTTGTTCAATTCGTTCCAGTAATCGCCGTCATCTTCGACAAACCAGGGTAGTTTTATCCGCGTCAGCTGTCCGAAAATTTCCCGCTGCGGTGCCAGAAAACGTTTCAGCGCAGCCGCCCTTCGACGGATCTGCAAAATGGAGTCATGTTCGGGTGTATACCGTTCGTCGGTATCCAGTTTCTCTTCTTCCTCATCGACCACCTCCGAGAGGCAACCGACCAGATCCTGCACCTTGTTGGTGAGGAACTGAGCCATATAAAGGATGAGTTCGGAGGCAGTTTTCGGTCCTTTGCCTTCGCCGAGCTGCACCAGCAATTCATCGGTGGCACGCAACGGACGCAGGCGCAGGGAAATCACCCGCTGTGCCGAGGCGAAAATCCGCACCGAGACCATGTCTTCCGGTTCGGCCCCCGGATTCAGATTGACCCCGCGCAAAAATAGCAGCAGTTCGCTGTCGGAAAGCTGTAAGAGACGCGGACGGGTGTTTTCTTCGAGCAGCAAATCACAGCTGAATTCACTCAGACCGCTGGATTTGCGCAGCCAGGTCTGGGTTTGCGGGTGACTGCGATCCCAGTGCAGCCACAGACTTTCATGCGCCTGCAGTTGCAAGTCATCGAGTTCTGTCCGGGCTATCGAACGCGCACCGCCTTTACCATCCAGCACCAGGGCATGCACCAGCCCCCACTGCGCGTTTTCTTCCTCGAACATCCTCACCCCTTTGCTTGGCTCAACGTTTATTCAGGCATCTTCAGCGGGCTTGGCGAGACGATCACGCCGTTGTTGTCCGCATAGATGTATTCGCCTGGACGGAACGTCACACCGGCAAAAGTCACCACCACGTTGAGATCGCCGAGCCCGCGCCGGTCGGATTTCCTCGGGTGGCTGGCGAGGGCCTGAACGCCAAGATCGGTCTGCGCGATGATGTCGACGTCGCGGATGCAACCGTAGATCACCAGCCCTTCCCAACCGTTGTTCGCGGCTTTCTCGGCCAGCATGTCGCCCAGCAACGCATGACGCAAGGAACCGCCACCGTCGACCACCAGCACTTTGCCATTCCCCTTGAGCTCGACCTGCTCCTTGACCCGCGAGTTGTCTTCGAAGCACTTGATGGTCACGATTTCGCCGCCGAAGGAATCACGGCCGCCGAAATTGCTGAACATCGGTTCGAGCACCTGCACCAGTTCCGGATAGGCGTCGCACAGGTCAGGCGTGATGTAATGGTTCATCGAGAAACTCCTGTAAAGAGGAAGACAATCGAGGATGTCGTAAAGTGACCGGAAAAGCTCAATGCGTCATATCTTAGCCGCAAGCCGATCAGAGCGAAATGCCCTTGATAGAGCATCAGGCTCAGACTGCCGCCGCCAAATCCGGCTTGTCTCCCGACAACGGGGTGTGCTGATCCGCCAACCAGCGCGCCACCAATGGCCAGACCTCAGTCTGCGCCGCTTTGCTGACGAGCATTTCCACGTGACCGAAGTTGTCGCCAAAGCCCTGCTCACGACCGAGGTTGATGAATTGCTTGTGCTCGGAGCCAACCTGGTCAAACAACTTGCGGCAGGCCCACGCAGGGTCCTGGTGGTCGCCTGCCGCACTCACCGCCAGTACCGGCAAGCGGACTTCGGCCAATCCGGCCCACCAGTCCTTGTCGGCATCGCCAAAGCGCCCGAACAGACCGTACCAGCGCATGCTTTCCAGGGCCAGGCCAATCGGCTCGTCCTCCGGGCCGCGCTTGAGCCGTGAACCGGATAGCTGGGCGAAACGCTTGAGAATGAAGCGCCCGCTCCACTCGACCGGCGGGATCTTCAACGGCCAGTAGGTGCGGCTGACTTGCGTACCAAAGAACGCCGCAGAGGCCACAACCGGTTCGCCGATGTACTCGCCACCGAGCGCCGCCGCCAGGGTAATCCCGCCCAGCGAATGGCCGATCCAGTGCGGCACCTGGCCGCTCTGCTCACGCACGAACGCACCAATGGCCGGCAGATCGTAACGAGCGTAGTCGGAGACGCGGTTTTTACGGTAGTTCTGGTTGCGCTGGGACAGGCCATGGCCGCGCATTTCCGGAATCCATACATCGAACCCCAGGCGAGCCAGGTAAGCCCCGAGTCCCAGCCCCTTTGGAGAAAACCAGAAGCGCCGGTTGGAAAAACTGCCGTGCAACAGAATCACCGGCACGCCCCCGTGCGCGGGCGCATCCGCCATGCCTAAACGGGTCACCGCCAACTCCACAGTGCCATCAGGACTGTTGCCGGGTTTCAAACGATAGACGTCTTCGCTCAGATCGCCGCGCCGCTCGGCGCTGATCAGGGCGACAGGAAATAGGTTGCTGCTGCTTTGCATAATGCTCTTGCACAAAAAAGGGCGGCATCCTTGAGGAGCCCGCCCTACTTCAATCTCTTAAAACGGCCACCCCCTGTAGGAGCAGAGCTTGCTGGCGATGGCGATTTTGAAGACGCCATCGCGGGCAAGCCTGCTCTTACAGTGAGCGAGCCGTTCCCACACCGTCACGCCGAAGCTTGACCTTCCGCCAGGAAGAACCAGGTTTCCAGTACGGAATCAGGGTTCAACGAAACGCTTTCGATACCCTGTTCCATCAGCCATTTGGCCAGATCAGGGTGGTCCGAAGGGCCCTGACCGCAAATGCCGATGTACTTGCCGGCCTTGTTGCACGCGGCAATGGCGTTAGCCAGCAGCTTCTTGACCGCCGGATTACGCTCATCGAACAGGTGAGCGATGATCCCGGAGTCACGGTCCAGGCCCAGCGTCAGCTGAGTCAGGTCGTTGGAGCCGATGGAGAAGCCATCGAAGAACTCGAGGAATTCTTCCGCCAGAATCGCGTTGGACGGCAGTTCGCACATCATGATGATGCGCAGACCGTTCTCGCCGCGGGCCAGACCGTTTTCAGCCAGCAGGTCGACGACCTGGCTCGCTTCGCCCAGGGTACGGACGAACGGCACCATGATTTCGACGTTGGTCAGGCCCATCTCGTTGCGCACACGCTTGAGGGCGCGGCATTCGAGTTCGAAGCAGTCACGGAACGATTCGCTGATGTAACGCGAAGCGCCGCGGAAGCCCAGCATCGGGTTTTCTTCTTCCGGCTCGTAAAGCTTGCCGCCGATAAGGTTCGCGTATTCATTGGACTTGAAGTCCGACAGTCGCACGATGACCTTTTTCGGCGTGAACGCTGCCGCCAGGGTGCTGATGCCTTCCACCAGTTTGTCGACATAGAAGTCGACCGGATCGTTGTAACCGGCGATGCGCTTGTCGACGCTGTCCTTGATTTCCTGCGGCAGGCCGTCGTAGTTCAACAGCGCTTTGGGGTGCACACCGATCATGCGGTTGATGATGAATTCCAGACGGGCCAGGCCCACACCGGCGTTCGGCAGTTGCGCGAAGTCGAAGGCGCGGTCCGGGTTGCCGACGTTCATCATGATCTTGAACGGCAGGTCCGGCATGGCATCGACGGAGTTCTTCTTGATGTCGAAGCCCAGTTCGCCTTCGAAGATGTAGCCGGTGTCGCCTTCAGCGCAGGAAACGGTCACGCCCTGGCCGTCTTTCAACAGCTGGGTGGCGTTGCCGCAACCGACCACGGCCGGGATGCCCAGCTCGCGAGCGATGATCGCTGCGTGGCAGGTACGGCCGCCACGGTTGGTGACGATGGCGCTGGCGCGCTTCATGACCGGCTCCCAGTCCGGGTCGGTCATGTCGGAAACGAGAACGTCGCCCGGCTGGACTTTGTCCATCTCGGACACGTCCTTGATAATGCGAACCTTGCCGGCGCCGATGCGCTGGCCGATGGCGCGACCTTCAACCAGCACGGTGCCGGTTTCTTTCAACAGGTAACGTTCCATGACGTTGGCCTGGGTGCGGCTCTTCACGGTTTCAGGACGGGCCTGAACGATATAGAGCTTGCCGTCGTCGCCGTCTTTGGCCCATTCGATGTCCATCGGGCACTGGTAGTGCTTCTCGATGATCATCGCCTGCTTGGCCAGCTCGCTGACTTCGGCGTCGCTGAGGCAGAAACGTGCGCGATCGGCCTTGTCGACGTCAATGGTCTTGACCGACTTGCCGGCCGTGGCGACTTCGCCGTAGATCATCTTGATCGCTTTGCTGCCCAGGTTACGGCGCAGGATGGCCGGACGGCCAGCCTCGAGGGTTTGTTTGTGGACGTAGAATTCGTCCGGGTTCACCGCGCCTTGTACGACGGTTTCACCCAGGCCGTAGGCGCCGGTGATGAACACCACGTCACGGAAGCCCGATTCGGTATCGAGGGTGAACATCACGCCGGCGGTGCCGGTTTCGGAGCGAACCATGCGCTGCACGCCAGCCGACAGGGCCACCAGCTTGTGATCGAAGCCCTGGTGCACGCGGTAGGAAATGGCACGGTCGTTGAACAGTGAAGCGAACACCTCTTTGGCGGCGCGAATGACGTTTTCGACACCACGGATGTTCAGGAAAGTTTCCTGCTGACCGGCGAAGGAAGCGTCCGGCAGGTCTTCGGCAGTAGCGGAAGAGCGCACGGCCACGGCCATGTCAGGGTTGCCGGCCGACAACGTGGCGAACGCGGTGCGGATCTCGGCGTTGAGCTTCTCGGGGAATTCGGCTTCCATGATCCATTGACGGATCTGGGCGCCGGTCTTGGCCAGGGCGTTGACATCATCGACGTCCAGGGCGTCGAGGGCAGCGTGGATCTGATCGTTCAGGCCGCTCAGTTCCAGAAAATCACGATAAGCCTGAGCTGTCGTGGCGAAGCCACCGGGCACCGATACACCGGCACCTGCAAGGTTACTGATCATCTCGCCCAGGGATGCGTTCTTGCCCCCTACGTGCTCTACATCATGGACGCCGAGCTTATCGAGGGAAACTACGTACTCTACCAAGGTGATCTCTCCACTAACTGTGTTGGAAAAGCTCAGAAGCCGGCGCTCTAAAGGAGCATTTGCCAGCTGTATGGCCTGGACTTGGAAAATAAGTGAGAATGCGGGCCAATGGCGGCCGGCAAATCGCGCCTATCATATCCAAGATTCGTCACTAGCTTAAGGCCCAAGGTGCAAATGAAACGATCTGCTTTCTTTATCTCCGATGGCACCGGCATCACAGCCGAAACCCTGGGTCAAAGCCTCCTGGCGCAGTTCGAAAACATTACCTTCAGCAAATTCACGCGGCCGTACATCGACAACGTGGATAAAGCGCGGGCCATGGTACAACAAATCAACAAAGCCGCCGAAACCGACGGCTTCCGGCCGATTATCTTCGATACCATCGTCAATCAGGACATTCGTGAGATCCTCGCAACGTCCAATGGTTTCATGATCGACATTTTCTCGACCTTCCTGGCACCGCTTGAACAGGAACTGACCGAGCATTCTTCCTACACCGTCGGCAAGTCTCACTCGATCGGCGGCAACTCCAATTACATGGAGCGCATCGAGGCGGTGAACTTCGCCCTCGACAACGACGACGGTGCGCGCACGCATTATTACGACAAGGCCGACCTGATCCTAGTGGGCGTGTCGCGTTGTGGTAAGACACCGACGTGCCTGTACATGGCGATGCAATTCGGTATTCGCGCGGCCAACTACCCGCTGACTGAAGACGACATGGAGCGCCTGACCCTGCCAAACGCCCTGCGCGCCCACCAGCACAAGCTGTTCGGCCTGACCATCGACCCGGACCGCCTCACCGCGATCCGCAACGAGCGCAAGCCCAACAGCCGCTATTCGAGCTACGCGCAGTGCGAGTTTGAAGTGCGCGAGGTGGAGAATCTGTTCCGCCGCGAGAACATTCCGAACATCAACTCCACGCATTTCTCCGTTGAAGAAATTTCGGCGAAGATCCTCGTTGAAAAAGGTGTTGAGCGGCGGTTCAAGTAATTTTTTAGCGCCTGTTCGGCCGCCTTCGCAAGCAAGCCCGCTCCCACATTTCTGTGCCCACTGAAGATCAAATGTGGGAGCGGGCTTGCTCGCGAAGAACGATGACGCGGTCTTAAATCACGAACAAATCCACAAACCGGTTCACCGGTGTTGCCTCAAGCCGCGCCTGGTCCTTGCACAATGCAAATATCTCGGCACTGCGCTGCGCCGTAAAGCGCGTCGCCAGGTTCGCCTTGAACTTGTCCTCCAGCAGCGGAATACCGTCCGCGCGGCGCCGACGATGGCCGATCGGGTACTCGACCACCACCTTCCCGGTGCTTGAACCGTCCTTGAAAAACACCTGTATCGCATTGGCAATCGAGCGTTTGTCCGCCTCCAGGTATTCGCGGGTGTATTGCGGGTCTTCGACGATGACCATTTTCTCGCGCAGCACATCGATGATCGGATGCGCCGCATGGAAGTCATCTTCGTATTGCTCGGCCACCAGATTGCCGAAGGCCAGCGGGACGGCGGTCATGTACTGGATGCAGTGATCGCGGTCTGCCGCGTTGGCCAGCGGGCCGACCTTGGAAATGATGCGGATCGCCGACTCGTGGGTGGTGATGACGATTCTGTCGATCTCGTGCAGGCGATTCCTGACTTGCGGATGCAACGTCACAGCCGCTTCGCAAGCCGTTTGTGCGTGGAATTCGGCCGGGAAGCTGATTTTGAACAGCACGTTTTCCATCACGTAGCTGCCATATGAACGGGTAAAACCGAAGGCACGCTTGTCTTCGGGCTTGAGCGCCAGGTCGTTGTTGGTGTGGCTGAACAACACGTCGTAGAAGCCCCACTGTCTGGCGGTCAGTACGCCGGGAATGCCCATCTCGCCCCGCATTGCGATGTCCGCCAGACGCACGCCTCGACTGGTCGCATCACCCGCCGCCCAGGATTTGCGTGAACCGGCATTCGGCGCATGCCGATAGGTGCGCAACGCTTGCCCGTCAGCAAAGGCATGGGACAACGCGGACAGCAACTGCTCGCGATTGGCGCCCATCAGTTTGGCGGTAACGGCGGTCGAGGCAACTTTCACCAGGATGACGTGATCAAGGCCGACACGATTGAAGGAGTTTTCCAGCGCGATGACGCCCTGAATCTCGTGGGCCATGATCATCGCTTCAAGTACGGCGCGGACGGTCAGCGGCGCGTCGCCATTGGCCAGGCGCTTTTGCGACAGGTGATCGGCCACCGCGAGAATGCCACCGAGGTTATCGGACGGATGGCCCCATTCGGCGGCGAGCCAGGTGTCGTTGTAATCGAGCCAGCGCACGATGCAGCCGATGTCCCACGCGGCTTTGACCGGATCGAGACGATAGCTGGTGCCGGGTACGCGGGCGCCGAACGGGACGACGGTGCCTTCGACGATCGGGCCCAGGTGTTTGGTGCATTCGGGAAAGCGCAGGGCCAGCAGGCCGCAGCCGAGGGTATCGATCAGGCAGTTACGGGCGGTGTCCAGCGCTTCCCCGGACTCGATCTTGAAGTTGAGGACGTAATCGGCAATGTCCTGCAGGACGCTGTCGTAGTCGGGGCGGTTGTTCAGGTCGACGTTGGCGCTCATGTTCGATTCACTCTTGAAGTGGTTCGTTGAGGGGACCTCGGTTCAGGGTAATCAGATTCTTATAATTGAAATGCACTCTCTGTAGGAGCCGGCTTGCTGGCGATCCAGGCAACGCGGTCTTGTCTGATACACCGAGTTGTCGGGATCGCCAGCAAGCCGGCTCCTACAGGTGGGTGTGTTGGATTAGAAGGAATCGCCCGGCACGCGCACGAAGCCTTCCATCAACACCCGCGCACTGCGGCTCATGATGGCCTTGTTCACGGTCCATTCACCGTTCACCTGGCTGGCCTCGGCGCCGACGCGCAACGTCCCGGACGGATGCCCGAAGCGCACGGCATTGCGCTCGATGCCGCCGGCGGCAAGGTTAACCAAGGTGCCGGAAATCGCCGCTGCCGTACCGATTGCGACCGCAGCGGTGCCCATCATCGCGTGGTGCAATTTGCCCATCGACAGAGCGCGTACCAGCAGGTCGACATCACCCGCCTTGATCGCCTTGCCGCTGGACGCCACGTAATCCGCCGGCCTGGCCACAAACGCAACCTTCGGCGTGTGCTGCCGCCTGGCCGCTTCGTCAAGGTTCGAAATCAGTCCCATGCGCAACGCACCATAAGCACGGATGGTCTCGAACATCTGCAGTGCTTTCGGATCGCCATTGATCGCACCTTGCAGCTCGGTGCCGGTGTAACCGATGTCTTCGGCATTGACGAAAATAGTCGGAATACCGGCATTGATCATGGTCGCCTTGAAAGTCCCGACGCCGGGCACTTCAAGGTCATCCACCAGGTTGCCGGTAGGGAACATTGAACCGCCACCGCCCTCTTCTTCCGCTGCCGGGTCCATGAATTCGACCTGCACTTCGGCCGCCGGAAAGGTCACGCCGTCGAGTTCGAAATCACCGGTTTCCTGAACCTCACCGTTGGTGATCGGCACATGGGCGATGATGGTCTTGCCGATGTTGGCCTGCCACACGCGCACCACCGCCACACCGTTGTGCGGGATGCGGCTGGCGTCCACCAGACCGTTGCTGATGGCGAACGAACCGACCGCCGCCGACAGGTTGCCGCAGTTGCCGCTCCAGTCCACGAAAGGCTTGTCGATGGAGACCTGACCGAACAGGTAGTCGACGTCGTGATCAGCCTTGATGCTTTTCGACAGGATCACGGTTTTGCTGGTGCTGGAGGTCGCGCCGCCCATGCCGTCGATTTGCTTGTCGTATGGGTCGGGGCTGCCGATCACGCGCAGCAACAAGGCGTCGCGCGCCGGGCCGGGAATCTGTGCCGCTTCGGGCAGGTCTTTCAGGCTGAAAAACACGCCTTTGCTGGTGCCGCCGCGCATGTAGGTGGCGGGGATTTTGATCTGGGGTGCGTGAGCCATGGGTGCTCCTTCAAGACAGGCACGGGACTTGAAGCCCCGTGCCCGCACTGGGTGATTTAGACGGCGACCGCCGATTCTTCGAGGAAGTCCTGTGCAAAGCGTTGCAGCACGCCGCCGGCCTCATAGATCGACACTTCTTCAGCGGTGTCGAGGCGGCAGGTCACCGGCACTTCGACGCGCTCACCGTTCTTGCGATTGATCACCAGCGTCAGCTCGGCGCGTGGCGTGCGTTCGCCAATCACGTCGTAGGTTTCGCTGCCATCGATGGCCAGGGTGTGACGGTTGGTGCCTGGCTTGAACTCCAGCGGCAACACGCCCATGCCCACCAGGTTGGTGCGGTGGATGCGCTCGAAACCTTCGGCGGCAATCGCTTCCACGCCTGCCAGACGCACGCCCTTGGCCGCCCAGTCGCGGGACGAACCCTGACCGTAGTCGGCGCCGGCAATGATGATCAGCGGCTGCTTGCGTTCCATGTAGGTTTCGATGGCTTCCCACATGCGCATGACCTTGCCTTCCGGCTCGACACGGGCCAGCGAACCCTGCTTGACCTTGCCGTTTTCCTGGACCATTTCGTTGAACAGTTTCGGGTTGGCAAAGGTGGCGCGTTGCGCGGTCAAATGGTCGCCGCGATGCGTCGCGTAAGAGTTGAAGTCCTCTTCCGGCAGGCCCATTTTCGCCAGGTACTCGCCGGCGGCGCTGTCGAGCATGATCGCGTTCGACGGCGACAGGTGATCGGTGGTGATGTTGTCCGGCAGCACCGCCAGCGGGCGCATGCCCTTAAGCGGACGCGCGCCGGCCAATGCGCCTTCCCAGTACGGAGGACGGCGGATGTAGGTGCTCATCTCGCGCCAGTCATACAACGGCGTCACTTTCGGGCCGGTGTCTTCATGGATGGCGAACATCGGGATGTAGACCTGACGGAACTGCTCCGGTTTGACCGAGGCTTTCACCACCGCGTCGATTTCTTCGTCGCTCGGCCAGATGTCCTTCAGACGGATTTCCTTGCCGTTCGCATCCAGGCCCAGCACATCTTTTTCGATGTCGAAACGGATGGTGCCGGCGATGGCGTACGCGACCACCAACGGCGGCGAAGCGAGGAATGCTTGCTTGGCGTAAGGGTGAATCCGACCATCGAAGTTGCGGTTACCGGAGAGCACGGCGGTGGCGTACAGGTCGCGGTCGATGATCTCTTGCTGGATCACCGGGTCCAGCGCGCCGGACATGCCATTGCAGGTGGTGCACGCGAAAGCCACGACGCCGAAACCGAGTTGTTCCAGTTCGTCCGTCAGGCCCGCTTCATCGAGGTACAAAGCGACGGTTTTCGAACCCGGCGCCAGGGACGATTTGACCCATGGCTTGCGGGTCAGCCCGAGCTTGTTGGCGTTGCGCGCCAGCAGGCCGGCCGCGATCACGTTGCGCGGGTTGCTGGTGTTGGTGCAGCTGGTGATGGCGGCGATGATCACCGCGCCGTCGGGCATCTGCCCCGGCACGTCATCCCACTGGCCGGAGATGCCTCGCGCGGCCAGATCGGATGTGGCGACGCGGGCGTGCGGGTTGCTCGGGCCCGCCATGTTGCGCACCACCGAGGACAGGTTGAAAGTCAGGCCGCGCTCGTATTGCGCGCCCTTCAGGCTGTCGGCCCACAGGCCCGTGGTTTTGGCGTAGTTCTCGACCAGCTGCACCTGCTCGTCTTCACGGCCGGTGAGTTTGAGGTAGTCGATGGTCTGCTGGTCGATGTAGAACATCGCTGCGGTGGCGCCGTACTCCGGGGCCATGTTGGAAATGGTAGCGCGGTCGCCGAGGGTCAACGCGGAGGCGCCTTCGCCGAAGAATTCCAGCCATGCGCCAACGACTTTTTGCTTGCGCAGGAACTCGGTCAGCGCCAGCACCATGTCGGTGGCGGTGATGCCTGGCTGCAGCTTGCCGGTCAGCTCGACGCCGACGCTTTCCGGCAGACGCATCCACGATGCGCGACCGAGCATAACGCTTTCGGCTTCCAGACCACCGACGCCGATGGCGATCACGCCCAGCGCATCGACATGCGGGGTGTGACTGTCGGTGCCGACGCAGGTGTCGGGGAACGCCACGCCATCGCGCACCTGAATCACCGGAGACATTTTCTCCAGGTTGATCTGGTGCATGATCCCGTTGCCGGGCGGAATCACGTCAACGTTCTTGAACGCTTTCTTGGTCCAGTTGATGAAGTGGAAACGGTCTTCGTTGCGACGGTCTTCGATGGCGCGGTTCTTCTCGAACGCGTCCGGATCGAAACCACCGCGCTCGACGGCCAGGGAGTGGTCGACGATCAGTTGTGTCGGCACCACCGGGTTCACTTGCGCCGGATCGCCACCTTGCAGGGCGATGGCGTCACGCAGGCCGGCGAGGTCGACCAGCGCAGTCTGGCCGAGAATGTCGTGGCACACCACGCGGGCCGGGAACCATGGGAAGTCGAGGTCGCGTTTGCGCTCGATGAATTGCTTCAGGGATTCGGTGAGCGTGGCCAGGTCGCAGCGACGCACCAGGTTTTCCGCCAGCACGCGGGAGGTGTACGGCAGAGTGTCGTAGGCGCCGGGCTGGATGGCTTCGACTGCCGCACGGACGTCGAAGTAATCCAGATGGCTGCCGGGCAGCGGTTTACGGAATTCAGTGTTCATCGTCAGGACTCGGTCACGGTGGTTTCAAAAGGCGAGGCCTGGCACCGATCTTGAAATTCACATCGCCCCTGTAGGAGCAAGCTTGCTCGCGATAGCGGTATATCTGTCGACATCAATGTTGAATGTCAGACCGCCATCGCCAGCAAGCCGGCTCCTACAAGGGGATCTGCGTTGAATTCAGATCCCAGGCCCACCCCGGTCAGCGTTGTTCGATTGGCACGAACTTGCGCTGTTCGACGCCGACGTACTCGGCGCTCGGGCGGATGATGCGGTTGTTGGCACGTTGTTCGAACACATGCGCCGCCCAGCCGGTCAGGCGCGAGCAGACAAAAATCGGCGTGAACAACTTGGTCGGAATCCCCATGAAGTGGTACGTCGACGCATGGTAGAAGTCAGCGTTCGGGAACAGTTTTTTCTGCTCCCACATGGTTGCGTCGATGGCTTCGGAAACCGGGAACAACACCGTGTCGCCCACTTCGTCGGCGAGTTTTTTCGACCAGCCCTTGATCACTTCATTGCGCGGATCGTTGTCCTTATAGATCGCGTGGCCAAAGCCCATGATCTTGTCCTTGCGCGCCAGCATGTCGAGGGTGCCCTCGACCGCCTCTTCAGGCGAAGAGAAGCGTTCGATCATTTCCATCGCCGCTTCGTTGGCGCCGCCGTGCAGCGGGCCGCGCAGGGAACCGATGGCCGCCGTGATGCAGGAGAACAGGTCGGACAGGGTCGATGCACACACCCGAGCGGTGAAGGTCGACGCGTTGAACTCGTGTTCCGCGTAGAGAATCAGCGAAACGTTCATCACTTTGACGTGCAACTCGCTTGGCTTCTTGTCGTGCAGCAAGTGCAGGAAGTGGCCGCCAATGGATTGTTCGTCGCTCACGCAGCTGATGCGTTTGCCGTCGTGGCTGAAGCGATACCAGTAGCACATGATCGCCGGGAACGCGGCCAGCAGGCGGTCGGTTTTGTCGTGCTGCTCGGAGAAATCTTTCTCTGGTTCGATATTGCCCAGGAACGAGCAACCGGTGCGCATCACGTCCATCGGGTGGGCGTCGGCGGGGATGCGTTCCAGCACTTCCTTGAGCGCTTGCGGCAGGTCGCGCAGCTTGCCCAGTTTGCTGATGTAGGCGTCCAGTTGCGCCTGGGTCGGCAGTTCGCCGTACAGCAGCAGGTAGGCCACTTCTTCAAACTGGGCGTCAGCCGCCAGTTCGCGAACGTCGTAGCCGCGATAGGTCAGGCCTGCGCCCGACTGGCCCACGGTGGACAGTGCGGTTTGCCCGGCAACCTGGCCACGGAGCCCGGCGCCACTGAGTACTTTTGCTTCGGCCATTGCTGTCTCCAGTTTTCTTGAATTTGTTAGGGAATCGGCAAATTTGGGTGTTGCCAACAAGATCGCAGCCTTCGGCAGCTCCTACATCGACCGCGTCCGGCAACCTCCCCGTAGGAGCTGCCGAGTAAAACGAGGCTGCGATCTTTTGATCTTTACTTCTTCGCGGCAAACAACGCATCGAGCTTCTGCTCGAACGTGTGGTAGTCGATGCGATCGTAGAGCTCCATGCGCGTCTGCATGGTGTCGATCACGTTCTGTTGCGTGCCGTCGCGACGGATCGCGGTGTAGACGTTTTCCGCAGCCTTGTTCATCGCTCGGAACGCGGACAACGGGTATAGCACCAGCGACACATCGGCACCGGCCAACTGCTCGGTGGTGTACAGCGGCGTCGCGCCGAATTCGGTGATGTTGGCCAGGATCGGCGCTTTCACGCGGCTGGCGAACAGCTTGTACATCTCAAGCTCAGTGATCGCTTCCGGGAAGATCATGTCGGCGCCGGCCTCGATGCACGCCGCAGCGCGATCCAGTGCGGATTCCAGACCTTCAACGGCCAGGGCGTCGGTGCGGGCCATGATCACGAAGCTGTCGTCGGTGCGCGCATCGACCGCCGCCTTGATGCGGTCGACCATTTCCTGCTGCGAAACGATCTCTTTATTAGGACGGTGACCGCAGCGCTTGGCGCCGACCTGATCTTCGATGTGAATCGCCGCCGCGCCGAACTTGATCATCGACTTGACGGTGCGCGCGACGTTGAACGCCGAGGAACCGAAACCGGTGTCCACGTCCACCAGCAGCGGCAGGTCGCACACGTCGGTGATGCGACGCACATCGGTCAGCACGTCATCCAGGCCGGTGATGCCCAGGTCCGGCACGCCGAGGGAGCCGGCAGCCACCCCGCCACCCGACAGGTAAATCGCCTTGAAACCTGCGCGCTTGGCCAGCAGCGCATGGTTGGCGTTGATCGCGCCGACCACTTGCAGCGGATGTTCGCTGGCGACCGCATCGCGGAAACGCTGGCCTGGAGTGCTCTTGTTGGAACTCATGACTCACCTCGTTCAGTGGCTGTCTTAGTAGCGCCGTCCTGGTAGTGACGGGCGATATTGCGTTTGGAGGCGCCGATGTGACGGCGCATCAACAACTCGGCCAGTTCACCGTCACGGTCGGCGATGGCATCGAGAATCCTGTGGTGCTCGGCAAAGGCCTGGCGCGGGCGATTGGGCGTGGTGGAAAACTGGATGCGGTACATGCGCACCAGTTGATAAAGCTCGCCGCAGAGCATCTGCGTCAGGGTGCGATTGCCGCTGCCCTGGATGATTCGGTAATGGAAGTCGAAATCGCCTTCCTGCTGGTAATAGCCGACACCGGCCTGAAACGCCGCATCGCGCTCGTGGGTTTCAAGGACGTGGCGCAGCTCGTCGATTTCTTCGACGGTCATGCGTTCAGCGGCCAAGCGACAGGCCATGCCTTCGAGGGATTCGCGGATTTCGTAGAGCTCCAGCAGCTCGGCGTGGCTCAGGGAAACCACCCGCGCCCCGACGTGCGGCACGCGAACCAGCAGGCGCTGGCCTTCCAGACGGTGAATGGCTTCACGCAGCGGGCCGCGGCTGATGCCATAGGTGCGCGCCAGTTCCGGCTCGGAGATCTTGCTGCCCGGGGCGATCTCGCCCTTGACGATGGCCGCCTGAATGCGTCGGAAGACGTTCTCGGAAAGTGTTTCCGGATCGTCTTGGGCAATGACCGGGGGATCGAGTTGATCCAGCATATTGTCGACACCTTGAAAGCTGATGCGGCAAAAACTAGCGAATACAGGTCTCTTAGTCAAAGGATAAATGGGTATTGTCGACAATCGTCTAATAACCGGATTGTTTTTAGCGTAGACCGAGTGCATGTCCGTTGCTGCTTTTGGCGGCGGGGCGATTCTTTTGATGGGGTACATATCCGTTGCTGCGGTAACGGCGGGTAATGGTTCCGCCCTTACGGCGGGTTACTTGGAAAAGCGCCAAGTAACCAAGCGCCTGCGCCCCTGACGTACGGTGGCTCGCTAGGGCTCGCCATGCCCTCGCTCCGGTCCTGCTCCGAGGGCCCGCCGCCATCGGCCATCCATGGCCGGGGGCGACTAACCCGGCATCCATGCCGGGTTGCCCACTGCGCAGAACCTGCGCTCGGCCTTCCGACGGGGCAGATCAAGATCAAAAGCCAAAGCGAGGCGGCCTTATAGCCGACCTGATGTTCGTCAAGGTCATCGGCGGTGAACCCCCATGTCATGCCCACCAAAAATCCCCTGTGGGAGCGGCGGTGCGACGATTCGGCTTGCTCGCGAATGCGAACTGGCATTCAGCATTGATGTCGACTGACCGGACGCCTTCGCGAGCAAGTCGAATCGTCGCACCGCCGCTCCCACATTTAATAGGAGTTGCTCAAGAGGGATGTAAACGACAAATGAGCGAAGCGCGCCCGCTTCAAGCCCAGGTCGGCCCGAAGGCCGCCTCGCGCTGCTGTGGCGGTAGTCGCCCCCTCACGCCCTGAGCCTGTCCGTCAACCGGTGACTACCTCCATCGACGCCTCTACCAGCGTTGATCTGCCCCGCGCCCGCCTGCGAGCGAACACCAAACCCAAAAGTCCAACGCTGGCGCCATAAAACCACCGTGCTAGAATGCCGCCCGCATTTGTTTGTGACATCTGCACTGCTTGTCATAAATGGCTGATAGGCATACGAGGGAGCTTGCGCAGCGATGCCAGGGCCTTGAATCGAAACACGGACCGCTGCGCACCAGGATTTATGAGACTCAAGCCCTTCCCCACCTTCTTTTATCTGCTTTGCCTGCCCGGTGTCGCCGCGGCGGGGGAAAAGACCGTGTACGGCCTCAACGAGTACGCCTCGCTGGATGGCATCAACCTGGAAGTCGCGGCCAAACTCGACACCGGGGCGAAAACCGCCTCCCTGAGCGCCCGCGACATCAAACGCTTCAAACGCAATGGCGAATCCTGGGTACGCTTCTATCTGGCGATCGACGCGGCGCACTCGCACCCGATCGAACGGCCGCTGGCGCGCGTCAGCAAGATCAAGCGTCGCGCCGGCGACTACGATCCGGACGAAGGCAAGAAATACACCGCCCGTCCGGTGATCGAGCTGGATATCTGCATGGGTTCGGCTTTACGCAGCATCGAAGTGAACTTGACCGACAGAAGTGCCTTCCAATATCCGCTCCTGATCGGCTCCGAAGCGCTCAAACGCTTTGATGCGCTGGTCGACCCCAGTCTTAAATACGCTGCTGGCAAACCCGCCTGCGCCACCGACGCACATACCGCAGAGTAATTCCAATGCGCTCTCTTACCCTTCATCTGAAAATGCTGATCGCCATCCTGGTGGTGCTGGGCATTTCAGTTACGGCCTATCAGATCTTCGTGCTTGGCATTCCGGTGACCGAAGATGCCACCGACGACTTGTGGAACATCGACGCCAAAGTCGAGTTCGTCCCGAATGCCAAGGACCCGGTCAAGATCCAGATGTTCGTGCCACCGCTGAGCCGCGACTACGTCAGCCTCAACGAAAGCTTTATTTCCAATAATTACGGCGTGGCCGTGAACCGTGTCGACGGTAACCGCAAGGTCACCTGGTCGGCGCGACGGGTGAAGGGCAACCAGACGCTTTATTACCGTCTGGTGCTGACCAAGCGCTATACCGGTGAAAAATCCAAGATCAAGGGCCCGACCTTCCGCGACAGCATTGCCGTCGAAGGCGCGGAAAAAGTCGCCGCCGAAGCCCTGCTCGCGCCGATTCGCCAGCACTCGGCCGATGTCGAAACCTTCATTGGCGAGGCGATCAAGCGGGTCAACAACGTCAATGACGACAACGTGAAACTGTTGCTGGGCGGCGACCCGTCCAGCGGGCACAAGGCCAAAATCGTCGAACTGGTACTGTCCATCGCCCACGTGCCGGTGGAAAAGGTCCACACCATTCGTCTGGTGGCCGACCAACCGCAAACGCCTGAGCTCTGGCTGCGCAGCTTCAACGGCACCGACTGGCTGTACTTCAACCCGGAAACCGGCGAACAAGGCCTGCCGACCGACCGCCTGCTGTGGTGGACCGGCGACGAAAACCTGATCACCGTCGATGGCGGCAAGAAAGCCACCGTCACCTTCAGCATGAACAACAGCGAAATGAACGCCATTCGCCTGGCCAAGCTGACCGACGAAAACACCGACGCCAACTTCCTCGAATACTCGCTGTATGGCCTGCCGCTGCAAACCCAGCAGACCTTCATGATCATGGTGATGATCCCGATCGGCGTGCTGGTGATCCTGATCCTGCGCAACCTGATCGGCTTGCAGACCCTCGGCACCTTTACCCCGGTGCTGATCGCCCTCGCCTTCCGCGAAACCCAGCTCGGCTTCGGCATTGTGCTGTTTACCATCATCACCGCACTGGGGCTGTCGCTGCGCTCGTACCTTGAGCATTTGAAACTGCAAATGTTGCCAAGACTGTCGGTGGTGCTGACATTTGTGGTGGTGCTGATCGCGGCGATCAGCCTGCTCAGCCATAAGCTCGGCCTGGAGCGCGGGTTGTCCGTGGCGTTGTTCCCGATGGTGATTCTGACCATGACTATCGAACGCCTGTCGATTACCTGGGAAGAACGCGGTTCCGGGCATGCGATGAAAGTGGCGATCGGCACCCTGTTTGCCGCCACCCTGGCGCACCTGATCATGAGCGTGCCGGAACTGATTTACTTTGTGTTCACCTTCCCGGCGGTCCTGCTGATTCTGGTGGGCTTCATGCTGGCGATGGGGCGCTATCGCGGTTACCGCCTGACTGAACTGGTACGTTTCAAGGCATTCCTGAAGAAGGCTGACGCCTGATGTTCGGCTTCTGGAAGACCTGGAAGGCCCTGGAAGCCCGGGGCATCATGGGGATCAATCGGCGCAACGCGGACTACGTGCTCAAGTACAACAAGCGCAGCCTGTACCCGATCGTCGATGACAAGATCATCACCAAGGAACGGGCGATCGCCGCCGGCATTCACGTGCCGGAACTGTATGGCGTGATCTCCACCGAGAAAGAGATCGACAACCTCGACGAGATCATCGGCGGGCGCAACGACTTCGTGATCAAACCGGCCCAGGGCGCCGGCGGCGATGGCATCATTGTGGTTGCCGACCGTTTCGAGGGGCGCTATCGCACGGTGTCCGGCAAGATCATCAGCCATGAGGAAATCGAGCACCATATCTCCAGCATCCTCACCGGCCTCTATTCACTGGGTGGTCACCGCGACCGTGCACTGATCGAATACCGCGTGACGCCCGATCAGATTTTCAAAAGCATCAGCTACGAAGGCGTGCCGGATATCCGCATCATCGTGCTGATGGGCTACCCGGTGATGGCGATGTTGCGCCTGCCGACGCGCCAGTCCGGCGGCAAGGCCAACCTGCACCAAGGCGCCATCGGCGTCGGTGTCGACCTCGCCACCGGCCTGACCCTGCGCGGTACCTGGCTGAACAACATCATCACCAAACACCCCGACACCACCAACGCGGTGGACGGTGTGCAGCTGCCCTACTGGGACGGCTTCATGAAACTCGCCGCCGGCTGCTATGAGCTGTGCGGGCTGGGTTACATCGGTGTCGACATGGTGCTGGACCAGAAAAAGGGGCCGCTGATTCTTGAGCTGAATGCCCGGCCGGGGTTGAACATCCAGATCGCCAATGATTGCGGCCTGACGTTGCGCACCCATGCGGTCGAGGCGCGGCTGGAGGAGCTGAAGGCTCGCGGGATTACCGAGTCGGTGCAGGAGCGGGTCGAGTTTGTTCAGGAGATGTTCGGACATATCCCAGCAGTTGAAGGCTGACCTTGTGGCGAGGGGGCTTGCCCCCGTGGGACTGCGCAGCAGGCCTGATTTTGGGGCCGCCCCGCAGCCCAACGGGGGCAAGCCCCCTCGCCACAGGTTCGTGCTACCGCTGCCGATCGGTCACTTCGCGACATCCCCTCTAGGAGCAATTCCCTGAGGGGACTACAATCGCCACCCCGCCTCGATGGCTGATCTGCCCCGCCCATGTTGACCTGTTCCGTACACCCCCTGCCCTATCTCGCCAATCCCGCCGAGTACTTCGCGGCGATCCGTCATGCCCCCGGTGCCGTGCTGCTCGACAGCGGCCGACCAACGGCTGATCGCGGACGTTATGACCTGCTCAGTGCCTGGCCACTCGAGCAACTGACGGTGTTGCCTGACGAAAGTGGCAGCGATTTCCTGCAGCGTCTGCGCACCCATCTGACACGACTGGGCGAAGCGACTGTTCCGCATGATCTGCCCTTCGCTGGCGGTTTGATGGGCTATCTGAGCTATGACTTCGGTCGGCATCTGGAAAGCCTGCCGAGCCAGGCACAAGATGATCTGCAGTTGCCCGATGCGCGTTTCGGACTGTACGACTGGGCGCTGATCAGCGATCACCAACGAATGACCAGTCAATTGGTGTTCCACCCGTCACTGATCGACAGCGAACGTCAACGGCTGATGACGCTGTTCACTCAACCTGCGGTCGCAGCGGCCCAGGCATTTCAACTGAAAACGCCGATGCATGCCGATCTGAGCGCTGATCAATATCGCCGGGCACTGGAGCGTATTCAGCAGTACATCCAGGCTGGTGACTGCTACCAGGTCAACTTCGCCCAGCGTTTTCGCGCCGAGTGCGAAGGTGATCCGTGGGCCGCTTACTGCGCGTTGCGTGCAGCATGTCCGACGCCCTTCTCCGGCTTCCAGAGCCTGCCCGACGGTGGCGCGGTGCTGAGCCTGTCGCCTGAACGCTTCGTCAAAGTCAGCGAACGCCACGTTGAAACCCGCCCGATCAAAGGCACCCGCCCTCGCGGCCTGACCGATGCGGAAGATGCGGCGAACGCCGCCGAATTGTTGGCCAGCCCCAAGGACCGCGCGGAAAACCTGATGATCGTCGACCTGTTGCGCAATGATCTGGGCCGGACTTGCCGCATCGGCTCGGTACGAGTGCCGGAATTGTTCAGCCTGGAAAGTTACCCGAACGTGCATCACCTGGTGAGCAGCGTGACGGGCGAACTGGCGGATGACCGTGATGCCCTGGACCTGATCGCCGGCAGCTTCCCGGGCGGCTCGATTACCGGCGCCCCGAAAATTCGCGCGATGCAGATCATCGATGAGCTGGAGCCGACCCGACGCGGGTTGTATTGCGGTTCGTTGCTGTATCTGGACGTGCGCGGCGAGATGGACAGCTCCATCGCGATCCGCAGCTTGCTGGTGAAGGATGGGCAGGTGTGTTGCTGGGGCGGCGGCGGGATCGTGGCGGATTCGGAGTGGCAGGCCGAGTATCAGGAATCGATTACCAAGGTGAAGGTGTTGCTCGACACCCTGCAAAACCTTTAACAGCATCGCCAGCAAGCCGGCTCCTACGGGTTTTGTGTTGATCGCGTCATCGTGGTTCCACACAAAACCCGTAGGAGCCGGCTTGCTGGCGAAGGCATCATGTCAGGCGACTACAAACTCAACGCCCGATTCGAAGCCTTGATGAACTCCTGCTTCAAATCCTCAAACGTGTGCACCGCCGGGAACTGCGGAAACTCGCGAATCACGTTATCCGGCGCATGGAACAGAATCCCCGCATCCGCCTCGCCCAGCATCGTGGTGTCGTTGTACGAGTCTCCCGCAGCAATCACCCGGTAATAAAGGCTCTTGAACGCCAAAACCGACTGACGCTTCGGATCTTTCTGACGCAACTGATAGCTCGTTACCCGCCCGGTATCGTCGGTAATCAGACGATGGCAAAGCAAGGTCGGGAAGCCCAACTGGCGCATGAGCGGCTGCGAGAACTCGTAGAACGTATCCGACAGAATCACCACCTGAAAGCGCTCGCGCAGCCAGTTGACGAACTCGGCAGCACCGTCCAGCGGCTTGAGCGTGGCAATCACTTCCTGGATGTCGGTGAGTTTCAGGCCATGTTCGTCGAGGATCCGCAGGCGCTGCTTCATCAGCACGTCATAGTCGGGAATGTCCCGGGTGGTGGCCCTGAGGGATTCGATCCCGGTTTTTTCGGCGAAGGCGATCCAGATTTCCGGGACCAGCACACCTTCAAGATCCAGACAGGCAATTTCCACAAGACACTCCCATTTGTATTGATTATTGAGTCGAGCGAGCAAAAGGACTGCCGAACTCTAGCGACTCGGGCGGGGCTGCGCAACGCAGAGGGCGCGCCAGCCACTGCAGGATTTTGTTACCATCAGCCCATATAGAGCGCCCAGCGCCACCGACCTGTAGGAAGCCGCCCTGATGAGCCCATCGTTCGATGTCGTGGAACTCGCCACGACCTATGCCAACAAATCCGCCCAGGACATCCTGAAACTCGCGTTTGCCGAGTTCGGCGATGACCTGTGGATATCTTTCAGCGGCGCCGAAGACGTGGTGCTGGTGGACATGGCCTGGAAGCTGAACAAGAACGTCAAAGTGTTCAGCCTCGACACCGGCCGCCTGCATCCCGAGACTTACCGCTTCATCGATCAGGTGCGCGAGCACTACAAGATCGACATCGAACTGGTGTCGCCGGACTACACGAAACTTGAACCGTTCGTGAAGGAAAAAGGCCTATTCAGCTTCTACAAGGACGGCCATGGTGAATGCTGTGGCATCCGCAAGATCGAACCTCTGCGCCGCAAGCTGTCGGGCGTGACCGCCTGGGCCACCGGCCAGCGTCGGGACCAGAGCCCTGGCACCCGCAGCGCCGTCGCGGTGCTGGAAATCGACACCGCCTTCTCCACCCCGGAACGCACCCTGTACAAATTCAACCCGCTGGCGCAAATGACCAGCGAGGAAATCTGGGGTTACATCCGCATGCTTGAGCTGCCGTACAACAGCCTGCATGAGCGCGGCTTCATCAGCATCGGCTGCGAGCCGTGCACCCGCCCGGTACTGCCAAACCAGCACGAGCGTGAAGGTCGTTGGTGGTGGGAAGAGGCAACGCAGAAAGAATGCGGGTTGCATGCCGGTAATATCATCAGCAAGTCCAAAGCCTGATCCCGCCTGGCGAATTTCCTGTAGGAGCCGGCTTGCTGGCGATAGCGATTTTCCAGTCAAGAAGCTGTGGCTGACACACCGCTATCGCCAGCAAGCCAGGCTCCTGCAGGTTTCGTGACCAGCCCCATTAAATGTGTACACACGAATGTCACCATAGGTGCCATTAATGTGTGCACTTTTTGTTTCGACGCCCCAAATGGTTACATCCTCCCTTCCTGAATTCCTCTGTAGACCTTCCCCGCGAATCCCGCTGAAAAATAAATACCTGTTCATCCGGTCAATTTATATCACCTGAATTTCAATCACTTATTGCACATCAATAACAAAACGAAATTAGCAGCGAAAATCATAGACCTCTGGCTGGCATGGATCTGGCTTATGTGCATACATGTTTTGTATACAATCAAATCAAAACATACACACACTTTAGATCCGCAAGCCTGAAGCGCCCTATCCCGTACAGGCTGCAGATGCCCCGTAACCAATGACGCTTGTTGCCCGCGACGAAGATTTGTCGAGCCTACGCTCATGCACAGTCATCGCGACGCCAAGCTCGGAGCCTGCCGGAATGCGTACTCGCCTCCCTGATAACAACATCGCGCTGGATCTGTCCTCCTTTCCACCTACTGCTCACGATAAAACCTTTCAAGAACCCGTGGTGCTCAGCCCGCGCCTGCACAATAAAGACCTGGCGCCGACCAAAGCCGAAGGCCGGCGCTGGGGGCGCTACAGCATCTTTGCCCTGTGGACCAACGACGTTCACAACATCGCCAACTACTCCTTCGCCATCGGTTTGTATGCGCTGGGCCTGGGCGGCTGGCAGATTCTGCTGTCGCTCGGGATCGGTGCGGCGCTGGTGTATGGCTTCATGAACTTGTCCGGCTACATGGGCCAGAAAACCGGGGTGCCGTTTCCAGTCATCAGCCGGATCAGTTTCGGTATCCACGGGGCGCAAATTCCTGCACTGATCCGCGCCGTTATCGCCATCGCCTGGTTCGGCATTCAGACATACCTGGCCTCGGTGGTGTTTCGCGTGCTGCTGACGGCAGTGCATCCGGGCTTCGCCGACTACGACCACAATTCGATCCTCGGTCTGTCGAGCCTGGGCTGGGTGTGTTTCGTTGCCATCTGGCTGGTGCAACTGGCGATCCTTGCCTACGGCATGGAGATGGTGCGGCGCTACGAAGCGTTTGCCGGACCGATGATTCTGCTGACCGTCGCGGCCCTCGCCGCCTGGATGTACTTTCAGGCCAACGCGACCATCGCCTGGTCGATCCGCGAGCCGCTGACCGGCGGCGAGATGTGGCGCAACATCTTCGCCGGTGGTGCATTGTGGCTGGCAATCTACGGCACGCTGATTCTCAATTTCTGCGACTTCGCCCGCTCTTCGCCATGCCGCAAGACGATCCAGGTCGGAAATTTCTGGGGCCTGCCGGTGAATATCCTCGTGTTCGCCGGCATCACCGTCCTGTTGTGCGGTGCGCAATTTCAGATCAACGGCCGGATCATCGAAAGCCCGACTGAAATCATTGCGTCGATTCCCGACACCTTCTTTCTGGTACTCGGGTGCCTGGCGTTCCTGATCGTCACCGTGGCGGTGAACATCATGGCCAACTTCGTCGCCCCGGCCTTCGTCCTCAGCAACCTGGCGCCGAAGTACCTGACCTTCCGCCGCGCCGGGCTGATCAGTGCGACCATTGCGGTGCTGATCCTGCCATGGAACCTCTACAACAGCCCGCTGGTGATCGTGTATTTCCTGTCCGGCCTCGGCGCCCTGCTCGGCCCGTTGTACGGCGTGATCATGGTCGACTACTGGCTTGTACGAAAAGGTCAGGTCAACGTGCCGCAGTTGTACAGCGAGGACCCCGACGGCGCTTATTACTACAGCCGTGGCGTCAACTTACGTGCGGTGGCGGCGTTCACTCCTGCAGCGCTGATCGCCATCGTCCTGGCGCTGGTGCCGGGTTTCCACCTCGTATCGCCCTTCTCCTGGCTCATTGGCGCCGGCATTGCCGGGATGCTTTACCTGATCATCGCCAAGCGGCAGCCCCACTACGCGGACGTCAACGGCGAAGCCATCGCAGTCGACAACGTCAGCCATTAACCCCATGACGGCCCGGCACCGTCGGGCCGCAGAACCACCCCGCTATAAGGACTTCCCATGCGAATTCTCGTGGTCAACGTCAACACTACTGAATCCATCACCCAGGCCATTGCCCGTTCGGCACAAGCCGTGGCCGCGCCCGGTACCGAAATCATCGGCCTGACCCCACATTTCGGCGCCGACTCCATCGAAGGCAATTTCGAAAGCTACCTCGCCGCTATCGCGGTGATGGACCGGGTGATGTCCTACGATCAGCCTTTCGATGCGGTGATCCAGGCCGGTTATGGCGAGCACGGTCGAGAAGGGTTGCAGGAGTTGCTCAATGTGCCGGTGGTGGACATCACCGATGCCGCCGCGAGCACGGCGATGTTTCTTGGCCATGCCTATTCGGTCGTCACTACGCTGGACCGAACGGTGCCGCTGATCGAAGACCGCCTGAAACTCTCCGGCCTCTGGGACCGATGCGCATCGGTGCGGGCCAGTGGCCTCGCGGTGCTGGAGCTGGAATCCGATCCGCAGCGGGCGCTGGAAGCGATTGTTGGTCAGGCTGAACGGGCGGTGCTTGAGGACAAGGCCGAGGTGATTTGCCTCGGCTGCGGCGGGATGGCCGGGCTGGACGAACAGATTCGCCGGCGCACCGGGGTTCCGGTGGTGGATGGTGTGACAGCGGCGGTGACCATTGCCGAATCGCTGGTGCGATTGGGGTTGTCGACGTCGAAAGTGCGGACGTACGCGACGCCGCGGCCGAAGAACATTATTGGGTGGCCGGGCCGGTTTGGGCGTTGAGTTTGCACCGTTAGACCCAGTCGACACCATCGCGAGCAAGCCAACCTCATAGAGCACTAAACCGCCGCCCCAACCCCTGCTCCGCAAACTGCTCAATAATGAAATCGACAAACGCCCGGGTCTTGCCCGGCAACAATTTGTGCTCCGCGTAATAGATAGAAATGTTGCCATCGTCGACGTACCAATCGGGCAACACCCGCTGCAACGTCCCGGCCTCCAGGTACCCCGCAGCAAACGGCATGCTCACCAGCGCAATGCCCAACCCCTGAGTCGCGGTCGCACAGGCAGCTTCCGAATCGCTCATGGTCATCCGCGCCTTGAGCGTCAGAGGACTGTGTTGCTGAGTGCGACTGGTCAACTGCCAGGAACGCACGCGCCCCGTCTGCGGCGACCGAATGAGGATGCCATCGTGATGTTTGAGATCATCGGGTTCGACGATCGCCTCACGCCCTGCCAGATACTCGGCTGAAGCCACCAATACCCGATGGGCCGGCGTCAGCTTGCGCGCCACGACGCCTTGCGGCAGCTCGAATCCCCCTCCTATCGCGGCATCGAATCCCTGAGCGATCAGATCGACCTGTCGGTTATCGAAGTGCCAATCCGGGTTGATCGCCGGAAACCGCCGCAGAAACTCACCCAGCAAAGGCACGACATACAATCGTCCGAACACCGTGCCCATGCTGACTTTCAGCGTACCGGCCGGACGCCCTTCGGCGCTGGCAAGGTTAGCCACCGCATTCTGGATCGTGAGCAAGCTGGAGCTAACTTCGCCGAGAAACAACTGACCGGCCTCGGTCAACGTCAGGCTGCGGGTGCTGCGCTGGAACAACCGCACACCGAGGTGCGCCTCAAGTTTTGCCACACTCTTGCCCACCGCGGCGGGTGTCAGGCTCAGTCGCCGCGCAGCTTCGGCAAAGCTGCCGACTTCCGCGCTGCGCACGAAGCATTCGATACTGCTGAAGGTTTCCATAGGCGTCACTATAAACTTCTGGTTTACACAGACTATCGCAATTACCGGCTACTCAGCGTGTAATCAGAATTCGATACTAGCCTCCATCAACCGAGACATCTCGCCTCGGGACTTTGGAGATCAGCATGACTACTCAGAACCTCAGCGGCAAAGTGGCTTTGATTCAAGGCGGTTCCCGCGGCATCGGCGCAGCCATCGTCAAACGCCTGGCCGCCGAAGGCGCAACCGTTGCCTTCACCTACGTCAGCTCCACGGCCAAGGCCGAAGAGCTGCAAAACAGCATCACCGGCAACGGCGGCAAAGCGCTGGCGATCAAGGCCGACAGTGCCGACGCCGAGGCCATCCGCAACGCCGTGAGCGCCACCGTCAAAGCCTTCGGTCGCCTGGACATCCTGGTCAACAACGCTGGCGTGCTGGCCGTTGCCCCGCTGGAGGATTTCAAACTCGAAGACTTCGACCAGACGCTGGCGATCAACGTACGCAGCGTGTTCATCGCTACCCAGGCCGCCGCGAAACACATGACCGAAGGCGGTCGCATTATCAACATCGGCAGCACCAATGCCGACCGCATGCCCTTCGCCGGTGGCGGCCCGTACGCCATGAGCAAAGCGGCACTGGTCGGCCTGACCAAGGGCCTGGCCCGTGACCTCGGCCCGCGCGGGATTACGATCAACAACGTGCAACCGGGCCCGGTCGATACGGATATGAACCCGGCCAGCGGCGACTTCGCCGAAAGCCTGATCCCGCTGATGGCGGTGGGTCGTTACGGCAAAGCGGAAGAGATCGCCAGTTTCGTCGCCTACCTTGTGGGGCCGGAAGCGGGCTATATCACAGGGGCGAGCCTGACCATCGACGGTGGTTTCGGCGCTTGATGAGTTAAACGCAAATCAAATGTGGGAGCGGCGGTGCGACGATTCGACTTGCTCGCGAAGAGGGAGTGCCTGGCAACAATTATGTCGACTGATACGACGCCTTCGCGAGCAAGTCGAATCGTCGCACCGCCGCTCCCACATTTGCCGGTTTCTTCCTGCGTGTCGTGTTAGGCCCACTCGAGCGCGGGCAAACCACATGCACTCGGTTTGAACGCTTTCAGCGTACGAAGAATGCCATCAGCGTGTGCGTATTTTTCGTCAGCCATCGCCGCATCGGGAATCGCAATCGCCGTCATCCCCGCCGCTTTCGCCGCCGTGACACCGAACGGCGAATCTTCGAACACCAGGCAATCCTCAGGCGCCACGCCCAGGCGTCGTGCTGCCGTGAGGAAAATATCCGGCGCGGGCTTGGCTGCACCGACCTCCGGGTCATCGGCCGTCACGATGAAGTCGAACAACGCAAACCAGTCGCGATGCAACGTGGTTTTCTGGCCAAACGACTGACGCGAAGAACTCGTGCCCACTGCAATCGGAATGTTGTTGGCCTTCAAGTGCCGAACCAGTTCCTCTGCCCCCGGCATCGCCAACGCTGTAGGAAAACGCTCGCGCATCAGCGGCTCGCGGATCACCAGAAACTCCTCGGCAGTGATCGGCAGTTCCAGCGCCTCGACCACATAACGCGCCAGATCGCCCGCGCCACGGCCGATGATGTTCTGCTTGACGCTCCAGTCGAAGGTCCGGCCATAGCGCCCGGCAATGATCGACGTCACCTCGGTGTAAATGCCCTCGGTGTCCAGCAGCAAGCCGTCCATATCGAAAATCACGGCTTTGATCGGGCCGAACTCTTTCAGCGGTGCATTCATCGCATCTGATCCGTTTTTAATGACATCCCGACCGATTCAGGTACGGCTGAATCGCGGATTGGATTAAAGGGTTCAGCAGCATAACGAGCGCGGCCGACATTGAGCAACGGGCAATCTCCCGACGCCGACAGAACCTGTTCCAAAGCGCTGCCCATGATTTAGCGATTCGCCCTACACCAAACGCCTCCTTTCCCGACTTCTTTCCCTGTTGATCCCCCGCAAAGTCTCGCGATCAAAATCGACCCGCGCGAGGGACTGCGAATGTTCAACCCCGACAAGGTCCTGGCCTTGAACAACGCCATCGGCCTGATCGTGGTCGCCGCCATGAACCCCGGACAACCGGACGTCGAGGCGCTGCTTGGGGATTTTCGTCTCTGCCTCAATGACTACGAAGCCTGGGCGGAAAATTTCTGGACCAGTTGGGCGCTGGACGTCGAGCAGGTGTTCAAGGTCGGTGACGACGTTCGCTTGAGCGCACCGAAGAATTCTACCGGCCCCATCAGCTCGACCCTCGCCACGTGCCCGGCCAGCGGCCCTTTGACCCTGGTGCACATGTTTGACACGGCGCGCTTTGTGCCGATTGGCGATACGCCAGTGATGCTCGAACCCCTGCTGGCCGAGGACAAAGGCGTACCGACGTTTGGCGAGGCGATTCACAAAGTCATTGGCCCCAGCGGCATTCTCGAAATCCCTGAATGCTGGCGTGGCCAGCGATACCGCATCACATTTTTTCCCGACGTTTCCGTCGCCCACGTCAAAGCGCTTTACGCCTCTTATCAAAGCGTGATCGACGAACTTGAAGGTTGGTTGCGCAACGAGTGGACGACCGAGTTTGAGCCCTTGTGGGCTGGGTTTACCGAGGCCGGGTTCACTGAGCGCTATGGCCTGCTGCAACAGGCCGATTGGCGTGGTTTCGAGAAGTCGCTGCACGGCTTGTGGGATGACGTGAAGCAGGTCTTTGCCCTGATGGCCGACCTGCAAGCCAACAGCGAAAAACTCCTTGAGTACCTGAGCGAGGTTGAGCTCGAAACGCTGCTGAACGCGTCGGCGGAAGCCATCGCCAACGTGTTGCTGGTGTTGAGCGATGAACCGTTGATGTTCATCCATCTCGCGGCCTTCACCAGTTGGTTGCGCCTGTTGCCGCCGCAGTTCGTCGCCGAGGTGGTGGCGGACATTCGCACAGAGGTACTGATCGGTTTCCTGCTGGTGCGCCTCACGGGTCCTGCAGGCTTGACCGTCGGCATGAGCGCCAAAGTACTGGGCAAGATCAAGTCCGAGCGTGCACGACAATGGCTGGCGGCGGCGAGTGTGCGACTGGCCGGGGTTACGACGGGCGCTGATCTTACCCGTCACGCGGGCGCGCTTAAACCATTGATGGTCAACGCCAGGAATGCGCCATTCAAACCTGCGCCAGCGGTTCCACTGCACATCAACGACGGTCAATCAGCGGCTGTGCAGGTCAACAATCCGCTCGCCATTGCCCGCAACAAGTCCGAAGCCAAGACCCGCCTGAGCCGGCAGGAACATCGCGATGATGCCTCCGCCCCGGCGAAAAACCCGAACGGCGACAGTGTCGATTCAGCGGACAACACCGCGACCAACGGCTGCCCGGTGTCGATGGTCACCGGCGAAGAACTGCTGACCCTGATCGATGGCTCGCTGGATGGTCTGTTGCCGTTCGAGTTCACCCGCGTGTACCGCACCAGTGCCGCCGAAATCGACGGAGGGCTCGGATTTGGCTGGAGTCATTCCCTGGCGCATCGGCTGGAAATCGATGGCGACATCGTCAGCTGGATCGACCACGAAAACCGTCGCATCACTTTCCCGCTGCCAGACAGCGAACGACCGGCCATCCACAACAGCCTGTCGCGGGCGGCGATTTATCTGGGGGACGAGCCGGAAGAACTGATGCTCGCACTGGCCGGCGAAACAGTGCGCTTTTACCACTTCCGGACAGGACGACTGACGGCCATCAGCGACGCCTATGGCAATCGGCTGACAGTGCAGCGCGACAGGTCCGACAGAATCAAGCGCCTCGACAATGGCGCCGGGCGCTCACTGCGATTGCGCTATGACCGCCGGCACCTCGCTGCCGTCGAGTATCAGAGCTTTCATCCAGCCGCCACGCTGGAAGACGCCTGGCACACCGAACAAACACTGGTTGCCTACCGTTACGACGCCTGCCATCGGTTGATCGAAGCCACCAATGCCCTCGGTGAAAGCGAACGCTACGACTACGACGACCAGCAGGTCATTTTGCAGCGGCAGCTGGCCGGTGGCGCGAGTTTCTTCTGGGAGTGGGAAAGGTCCGGCAAGGCCGCGCGATGCGTCCGACATTGGGCGTCGTTTTCACAAATGGATACGCGGTACGTCTGGGATGACAACGGTGGCGTGCAGGTAAAAAACGTCGATGGCAGCGAAGCGTTTTACCAGCACGATCATCAGGCGCGGCTCGTGCGGCGGGTTGAACCGGACGGAGCGGAACACTGCAACGCCTATGACGAAAAAGGCCGGCTGATTGCCGAAAAGAATCCGCTGGGGGCGATTACCCAATACCGCTATGACGAAATCGGGCGACTGATTGCCCTGGCTCCACCTGAAGGCGAGCCGACGTCCTACGAATACCGCCATGGTTTCCTGCATGCGCAGTCTCGCGGCAAAGCGGTGTGGAGGTACCAGCGCAATGCCCAGGGGGACGTCACCGAAGCGACCGATCCTGACGGGCAAGTCACCCATTATCACTACGACGGAAAAGGTCGGCTGCTCTCGGCCCGTTACCCAGACAACAGTCGGCATCTACTCGTCCGCAATGCCCTGGGCCAGTTGATCGAAGAGACCTTGCCGGATGGCAGCCAACGGCGTTTTTCCTACGACATGCTTGGCCGGCAGACTACTCGTCAGGACGAGCACGGTGCCGTCACCCGGTACGAATGGGACGCCGTTGGACGACTGCTCCAGACGACGTTTCCCACAGGTGCCACTCGCGCCTTCAGCTACAACGCCTACGGCAAGATCGTTGCCGAACGTGATGAGCTGGGCCGCATCACCCGTTTTGAATACACCGATGATCTGCACCTGATCAGCCGCAGGATCAATCCCGACGGCACGCAACTGCTTTACCGCTACGACAACGCGCAGTTACTGCTGACCGGGATCGAAAACGAATCCGGCGAGCAATATCAGCTGGACTACACACCCAATGGATTGATCCGACAGGAAACCGGGTTCGATGGCCGTCGCACCGCCTATGCCTACGACCTCAACGGTCATCTGCTGGAGAAAACCGAGTTCGGTGATGACGACTCGACACTGATTACCGCTTATCAACGGGATTCGACTGGACGCTTGCTGGTCAAGACGCTGCCGGACGGCGTCAGCGTCGAGTACCGCTATGACAGCCTTGGGCGGTTGATCAGCGTCGATGACGGACATGACCACCCGCTGGAGTTCGCGTACGACCAACAGGACCGGCTGGTCACCGAACACCAAGGATGGGGCACGTTGCGCTATGGCTACGATGCCTGTGGACAACTCAATCACCTGCGTCTGCCGGACAACAGCAAACTCGATTTCCACCATGCCAAGGGTGGCGCACTGACGGCCATTGACCTCAATGGGGCTCGCCTGACGTCGCATACCTTGGTCGCCAATCGCGAACAGACCCGCCGACAGGGCCTGTTGCTCAGCGAGTACCAGTACGACGACCAGGGACGTTTGAAGGCCCACGCTGTAAGCCGACAGCAGCAATCGCTGTATCGCCGCGATTTTGCCTACAGCGCCAATGGCAATCTCGACAGCATCGCCGACTCCCGGCACGGCCAGCGCAGCTACCGCTACGACCCGCTCGACCGGCTGATTTGCGTCCGCCACTCCCGCGATCACCAACCGGAAACCTTCGCCCACGACCCGGCCGGAAACCTGCTGATGCAGGATCGCCCCGGCGTAGCGAAGGTGCTGGGTAATCGCCTGCTGAGACAAGGCGACCGGCATTACGATTACGACGCCTTCGGCAACCTCAGCCGCGAACTGATTGGCACTGGGCAAAAACTTGTCACCGAATATCGTTACGACTGCCAGCATCGGCTGATCGGCGTCACCCTGCCCGACGGTCGTTGCGCGAGTTACCGCTATGACGCCTTCGGCCGTCGTATCAGCAAAACGGTCGACGGCAAAACCACCGAGTTCTTCTGGCAGGGCGACAACCTCGTCGCCGAAAGCAGCCGCGAGCATTACCGCAGTTATGTCTACGAACCGGGCAGCCTGCGGCCGCTGGCCATGCTCGACGGCAAAGGTCCGCGCAAGGCTTGCCCGTTTTACTACCAGCTCGACCATCTCGGTACACCGCAAGAGCTCACGGATTACAGCGGCGACATCGTCTGGGCCGCCCGATACACCGCCTACGGCCGCCTCACCCGACTGAACCGGAACACCCACCAGATCCTTGACCAGCCATTGCGGTTTCAGGGTCAGTATTTCGACGCCGAGAGCGGCCTGCATTACAACCGGCATCGGTATTACCAGCCGGAGGTCGGACGGTATTTGACGCCGGATCCGAGCAAACTGGCCGGAGGATTGAACCAGTATCAGTACACGCGAAACCCGACGGGGTGGGTCGATCCGTTGGGGTTGAGTGATTGTCCGGGGGCGGGGAAATGCGGGGCGGCGGTTGGGGTTGAGGAACCGGCAGGGAAAGTTAAGGTTGTTGCTGGAGAGCCGAAACTTCCCTTCCCGGAAACAGTTGGCTGGACACCACACGGTTACAAGCACACACCCTCAAAAAAAATGACTTGGGGGGAAACGATAACCTCAACCAAGTCGGGGCCCGCCAAATACAAGCACGGTATTGATATTGAGAGTATGGAACGAGAGGCCTATAAAACCGGAACCGCTGCAACCAATGGAAAACCTTGGAAAGTGAAAGAATACGGAACTGACATCGGCGCGAGCGAAGGGAAACCAAGTCGCTGGATACGGATAGAATTAAGCGCCAAAACAATTCACGGGCACCCGATTTCAGAGAACGAATTCAGGAGACTAATGAAGTGATTGACCTAACATTCATCACGGGAAAAATCACTCACGACGATCTTTCTCCACTGAACAATATCGATCCTTCCTATCAGATCGAATCTCTGAAGGAAGACTTGCTGCAAGTAGAGTACCCGGCATCGATGCTGTTGGATGTCGGTTGGTACCCTTCATTCAATATAACTGGGTGTTTTCAGATTAGAGTAATCAAGGAATATGACTGGGATACGCCGCTATTCTCTTCGCAAGCAAACACCGTTCAGTCACTCATCGAAGAGATGATCATTGCGCAAAAAATCATCAACTAACGTAATCTTCCGCTTCACGTTTCTCACACAACAATTATGAAAAAGCCCAGCAACGTTCAGCGCTTGCTATTTGACGGTGGCGCTCTCGACAATCATCGACGCACCACCTCACACCTATCAACTCGGCTCGTCAGAACCCTCCTTCCCCGCAATATCCGGATCATCAGGAAGCGCTTCAACATCAGTATCGCTGCGCTTTACATCACCGTCAGGCACCTGTTCCACACCAGGCTCATCATCCGGCGGCCGCTGATCGCGACTCAGGGAATCAGTCGGCGAAGGCAGCGGATACTCAGGGGTATCGTCGTCGGTGTCTTTGGGGTCAGCGTTCATAAAGCACCTCTCAAGGGGCCTGAAAAACAAGTTTTTGATGACAGCGTGACGAACGCAGTTCGATCAGGGGGACGATCGGTCGCCCCGATCGCAGCGGCCGATCATTGCTCGTCTTCGTCGTCATCCTCGTCTTCAAACTCTGTCTGGCCGACGTCGCCCGCATCATCGGCATCGTTGAGCGGCACCGTCGCATCATCCATCAGCGACCCCGGATCTTCATTACCCGGATCATTGATAAACGGCAGTCCGCTCGGACCTTTTTCTTCCTTGCCTTCGGTTTCAGGTGTCATGGCATACCCCTCGATATTCAGGTGTGTATGAAGTTCGAGGCAACCTGAGGGCCAAACGTTCCGGAGTACTTCTCACGAAAACGAAAAACCCGGCGCCAGGCCGGGTTTCTAGTGTCATTCGCTATCGGTCAGCGATGTTTATTCCTGTGTTTATTCTTGTGTTTGTTTTTGTATCCGTTTCCGGAATGGGAACTGCCGCTGTCGGTGCCCAGGTTGTTGCCCACCGCGCCACCCGCTGCACCACCCAGGCCTGCGCCAATGGTAGAGCCGGTCGAACCACCGAGGCTGTTACCAATCACCGAGCCACCCGCCGAGCCCAAACCACCACCGATGGCCGCTTCGGTGCGACTGCCTTTAGACGCGCCAACCGCACTGCCCGCCGCGCCACCCACACCTGCGCCAATCGCTGCACCTGAGCTGCCGCCCATTTGCCGGCCGACCACGTCACCCAGCGCACCGCCAATACCACCGCCAACAGCTGCGGTGCCATCACCGGCAGCCATCGCACCTTGAGCGACCAAAAGTCCCAGAAACAACGTGGACAATGTCAAACGCATGATATGAACCTCTAATTCCGCATCGGGGGAAAGGAACGCGCTGCGGATGGGGCGGAGTCTAGCACCTGTCCCCGCTGAATCCGCTCAGCGATGACGTTTGGACAGCTTAAGATGCGCTAGATGCGAAGAAGAAACAGCCAGATACAAAAAGCCCGGCATCAAGCCGGGCTTTTGAACTGATCTCGCAGAATCAGTGGCCCTTGTGGCCCTTGCCCAGGTTACTGCCAACGCCACCGCCCAACGCACCGCCCAGGCCTGCGCCGATGGTCGAACCGGTCTTGCCGCCCAGGCTGTTGCCGATTATCGAGCCGCCCGCAGCACCCACGCCGCCGCCGATGGCCGCTTTGGTGCGGCTGCCTTTGCGTGCTCCAACAGCGCTGCCGGCGGCGCCCGCGACACCAGCACCAATCGCAGCGCCAGTGCTGCCGCCCATGCTTTGGCCGACCACATTACCCAGCGCGCCACCCAGACCGCCACCCAGTGCGGCAGTGCCGTCGCCAGCAGCCATTGCACCTTGAGCAACCAAAAGCCCCAGAACCAGAGCGGGCAGTGTTAAACGCATGACAAGAACCTCAAAAATAGGGGGAAATCAAAAAGGGTCGAGATTGAATGCTTTAGCGGCGAGAAAGTCCAGACACACAGCCCCAACCTCACCATTGGCGACGGTTGGACAACGTTTATGGAAAAGGTTTTATGACAGGCAAAAAAAAGCCCGCTGGGGAAACGGGCCAGGTGTTGCTTTCTAACGGATGAGTTGAGACTACGTAAGACCTTGTGAAAACTTTGTGAAAAAACCGGACGAAAAAACAGGCATCAGCAAAATCATTCAGGCATAAAAAACCCCGCTCGATGACGGGGTCTATTCATGGCAGCTACTTCCTGACCGGAGCCGCTACCTTGGGTAAAAATTTAGCCTTCGGTCCCTGGCGCACCATCGTCTTCATCTTGCCGAGCTTGACCTTGTCGTCACCAAAGCCCGAGTCATAGTCTGTCTGGCCACACTGCACGCAATTGTTGATCGGAAATTCAGCACCGTCGTCTTCGATATACGGATCAGTCATCTTTTCACCCCTCTCAAAAGCGGGATCGACACCGGCAAGCCCTATTTGCCTGAAACATATCGACCACCAAGCTTTTGAGACTAGTCGGTCACTACCGGACTTGTAATTCAGATTTCCCGATGCCCGACGAATGGCCCACCTCGCTTCCTACAAACCAACACATCAATTCGTACCGGACTCACCTCAGTTTAACGGCTGTCCCGGTGACGAAAACCACCACCATCCCGCCCTTCCCGGCCGGCATGCTGATCTCATAATCAAGCCCCACCACAGCATCGGCCTGAATCGCCCGCGCCCGTTCCTTGATCTCATCGGTCGCCTGAATCCGCGCTTCCTTCAACGCACGCTCCAATGTCTGAGAGCGCCCGCCGAAGAAGTCGCGCATTCCGGCGAACATGTCCCGAATAACGTTGACGCCCTGTACCGACTCGGCGCTGACGATGTCCAGGTAAGCCGTGATTTGCCGACCTTCGATGGCGTGGGTTGTGGTGGTGATCATGGGATTTCCTTTTTCAGGGCCTTGGGACTCAAGGCAACCGGGATAAATAGAGAGCCAGCGCATCAAACGCCGGCAACGTAACAGGATCGTTAGCCGAGTTGCTGGCAACGGGATGAGAAGCGTCCGGGAAGGTTGCAGCGGGGATACAGTGGCAAGCGAACAAACAGCGAACATCGACATTGCTGCGATCGGCATCAATAGCCGGCGGGATGCAGCAACGGGATGAGGCATGGTTTCAATTCCGTTCGAGGGAGCCTGACAATATCTCAAGGGGCGAGAATGCAGATTCCGGGCTCCTGATTATTGATACAAAAAGAGATCCTCGGCAGAGTCCACCTCGCCCCACTCTCCACTGTAGGCCACGGCCAGTATTGGAACCCGCCCCGCATCAATGACTTGCTGAAGGGTGTTCGTCATATGCACTTTGTCACTTTGTTCCGGGGTTAAAGCCGAGCGAAGGCGCACGACTTCTGTCCAACCTTCAGGCGTGAAGCGCAAAAGCCCCATGTATTGGCCTTGAACATCGTCGACTGATTGCGGCTTGTTGCCGATTTCAGCCAAGGTGTTATCGGAGGTCAGGCGGAACGTTTCGGCGTCCAGTAACGGGTCGCCAAAACGCTCGGTCCAAAGTGCCAGCCAATTCGGGTCATAGGTGACGGCCAGGGAAGCCTTGCATGCCATCAACGACTGAACCGCTGCGGGACTGTAGAAGATGTCGGAATAACTCACGATGCACGGTTCGTTCTGCAGCCAGGCTTCAGCACAGGCCAATGACGACACCATGTTGGTTTGCGCCCAGCGTGGATTATGAAATTCGATCAACCCTTGCTCTGCCAGCAACTCGCGCTTGTACCCAGTCACAATGGCTATCTCGCCAATGCCTGCCTCGCGCAGCGCCGCAAGCTGCCACTCCAGCAGAGTCTTGCCACGCAATTCGACCATGCACTTCGGACGTTCATCCGTGAGACTTTTCATACGGCTGCCACGTCCGGCAGCCAGAATAATGGCTTTCACAACAGTCCTTCCTCATGAATGTCTTGAAGTCGTTTTACTGACCAAACAATTGCTGCAGTCGATGAACGTCGTGTGGAGCCCAGACGTCCTCTCGTTCCGGGTGCCACATCCAGCCCTCCCAAGGAAGGCTGCGGTGCCGGATGGCTTCGATTTCCCCATCGCCACTGCACGCCAGGACCTCGAAACCTTCCGGGCAACCGGCAAGCGCATAACCGTGATAACTGTTCACCTCGGCTACGATTTTTCCTGTCAGTTGATGCCGGGTTCGCACATGACCGGTCACCGGTTTCAGCCCGCCACCCGACCAGTGCGCAATCATCTGCATGCCCCGACAGATTCCGAGTACGGGCAGACTGTGGGATCGTGCATGGGCAAGCAATCGGCCTTCGGTCAGGTCGCGTGACGAGCATTGGCCGACGTCATTGCCTCCCGACAGCACGATGGCCTGTGGCGATACCGTGTGCAGCCAGTCATGGAGGGCGTCCTGAGTCAGCTTTCCGTCGGTGGTTTGCAGACATAACCCGTTGGGTACCGGCACCGGCAAAAAGCCGACAGCCACAAGAAAGGCGATCAGACGCTGGTCAATTGCATCGCGGCTTTCACCGCGTTCGGGAAATACGTCAACACGCTGACTGAGGGCAACGACTTTCATGCCAGCATCTCCACGCAACGTCCTGGACAGTCCAGGTGCAAGCGCTGCGCCGCCGACCAGCGGCGATAGAGGACCTCGCCGGCACCAATCACTGCTGGCAAGCCAAGTTCTCCTGCGCGAATCGCCATGTGCGAGTTGGCGCCGCCCCAAGCCGTTATCAGCCCGGCAATCGGGTAGGCAAACAACCAATCGAACCCGGGGTCCGCGTTGGGAATGCAGACAATCGCACCGGCGAGTCTTTCTCGGTCATCACTGCCCACCACAGGTGCAGTCACCTGCTTCTGGGTGATGAAGTTGGGGGCTGTTTCCGGCCATTCGAAAGACCAGACATCCTCAGGTCGGGTAATCACCGGCGGTAGCGATACCTTGAGCGTCTCTGCGTGGCGGGCCTTGCCCTGCTCAATGCTGCGCAACAGCACGTCGTTCGGATTGACAGCCGCGACATGCAGTTCCTTGAAGACACTGATATCGCAATAGGCCATGTCTTCACGGCTTATGCCGTGCTGGGCCCCCACTTGCGCGATCAATGCCAGGGCATCCGAAAGATTGCGGGTGAAGTGGAACTTGGCCAGCTCCCGCAACTCGATTCCTGCTTGCATGAAGTCCAGCAAGCCAACTGGATCGGGCTGCAAGCCGTGTGATTCCAGTTGCTTCACGATTTCGCGCATTTGTGGAAGGGTCAGCGAAAACGGTTGAACGGGCTCCGGGATAGAAGGACGTTGAGTCCAGTCGAAGTAAAGTTCCGGCGCTTCATCGTAACGGGGCGAAAGGATGTCGTAGGTGCCCGGGCGCAAGTGGCCGTATCGCGCGAGGAACGTCGCCTTGTCCAATGTCGCACGGTCACGTGCCAACTGCCCGCTGACAGTCGACACTCCACCCATGAAACAATCGTAGTCAGCCTGCGAGAGCACACCCACCGTCATCAGGGATTTGAGCATCTGCACCGCGACGAAGCCGGCGCGGGCCAGACCGGCGAATGGCAGGGTTCCGTAGCGCTTGGCATCCTCCAGCAGCCAGTAAATCCGTTCCAGAGGGTCGGCGTTGGAGGCCAGCAAGGCCTCACGTCGCGCATTCAGCGTATCGAGTTTGTTGGCATCCGCGCGCCACAAGCCATCCTTTGGATGGACGATGCGGTTGGTCAACTTGCGCAAACTGCTGCTGATGGCCTCCAGTTCATGCTCCAGAAAACCGGCACTGGCCAGGCGCTCCAGCCGTTGCGACAAATCCAGTGTGTAGCACGAGAACACAATCTCGAACTCCACTTTGTCGTGCAACGTCGGTTCGGACAGCAGCCGATCGATATAGTGATCGACCAGACGCCCCGCCAACCCCTCATCGAGGTCTGCCGGGATGAACGAGTTGAAGGACAACCGCACATCGATGTAGGGCAGCCCGAAAAAGTGCGGCATCAGCGGAAAGCTGCGCAAGTTGCGGTAGCCGTAATTATGGCGCTGATAGGCCCAGATCGAGTCAGTCACCAAATCCCGGTAAAGCGATAGCGCCAGTGGCTTGGGACGGATACCGATAATCTCGGCCGGATTCCAGTCCGGCATCACGCCATAGACGGTTCGCTGACCGATCAGGAACGGATGCGGCTGCATGCCCCGCGCCACCTTGCTTTGAATGTTTTGCAATCGGTCTGCTTGTGCTGTTTCCGACTCCGGGGGGGCTGGCAAAATCAGTGGTCGGGCCTGTAATAACCACAATACCTCGCCTTCAGCCTCCCGCGTGACTGCGAACTCACAGTCGATCGGTGTCCCCTCGAACAACCCCAGCAACTCTTCGAGCAAGGTCATGACGGGGGCCATATCCGGCGGTGGCGACACTTGGCTGTGTGCCGCCTGCTGCCAGAGCCGGCCGCCCATACCACCGGTGACCGATGCCGTGTCATGGCCTTCCGTCCAGTTCACCACCCGATACGGCGCGCAGGTATTCGGATCATGGGAAAAGGCCATGCCGGAACGAACGACATTGCTCAACATCGGTTGAATCAGAACTTCGTCTCCCAGGTTTGCATCGCCATAACTGGCTATGACCTGTTCAACCGCCGATTCCAATCCTGCTTCATGGATGTCAGGTAGCGAGAGAAAAGCACCCGCACAGGAGGCTTGTTCGCCGTCTTCGCGCAGACAACTGGAGCGCACGATCCAGGGGCCGGCTTCCAGCCGTCCCTGAATGTCGCGATAACAGGCGTGTCGCCCCATCTGCCAGTCCCTCACGGTGAATGACAGCAGTGGAGCAATACGCGCGGACGTGAGTCGCTCTTGCAGGCCGGCAAGCGTACCGGCCTTGGTGGAAAATCGCAGAACCATCAGGATTATCTCAGCTGAGCAACCCAGATATTGGTTGAGTACGGAATCTGGATCGAGTCAGTCCCCAGGCCTTTCAGATAGTCATCGATCGCACTGATCACCTCATGGAAATTCGCACCTGCCTGACGCTCCAGCGTGGCGTGAGAACGCCAGGCTTCCAGACATTCTTCGATGGTTTGCTCGTGAGTGACACGCGCATCAAGATGAACAACAGGACCGAATAGCGCACAGGAGTCGATCACCGCCGTCTGATCTTCACGACGAGTACCGTAGCCGTAACCCTGTACCCGCTCTTTGATGATCGATTCGATTCGCGCCTGGACAGGATCATCAAGATGACGGTGATTCCACATACAGGCGAACCAGCCTCGTGGCTTGAGAATACGTGCGGTTTCCTTGAGGGCCTGCTCACGGTCACAGACATTGAAAGAACTGCCAAAAGTGACCATGTCGAAAGCGTGCGACTTTTGCCCAGTCACTTCGCCCGGTCCTTCATGCCAACTGACATTCGCCAGGTCCGCGGTACGCTTGATGCCATTCGCTCGCATGGCATCGTTAGGTTCCACCGCAACAACATCCAGGCCTCGTGCAGCCAACATCAAGGTCAGGTGCGCGACGCCGGCGCCGACATCGCAGAACTTGTCGCCCTTCTCGGCGCCTGCAATCGAAAGCATCGCATCGATCGCAGCATCAGCGTAGTCAGGACGCTTCAAATAAGCGTCGGCCAGTGTGGTGTAATCCCATTCCGTTTTCATACCAACTTCCTTTTATAAAAATGGTGCAGTAAGTCATCAGTCAACATAGATAGAGGGCGATGGGGATCGAATTCCACCACCCAGTCCGCCGCACCCGGTTCATCAATCGACAAATCGAGTCCCGCGACGTGATGCAACTCGCCCGCATCGAATCGGCGATAAATGCCCTTGGGGTCCCGACGGCGAAGTTCCTCCATCGGTACCTTTAAATAGATCTCGAAATAACCAGGCAGGTGGTTACGGTTCCAGGCATGAACTTCGCGGAACAGCGAAATCGTGGCGATCACCACCGTGAACCCCTGCGCCGCGATAACCTTGCATAAATGAGCGTATTGCATGGCCAGCACCAATCGCCCTTCACGCCCATGGTTTTGCGAACTGGCCGCACTGGCGCCGAAGACGTCGCGCAGTTCATCCCCGTCCAGCATGACCACCGGGTGACCATCGCTTCTAAGCCTTGCAACAAACGCCTGGGCCAGCGTTGATTTACCGGCACCCGACAATCCGGTAATCCACACGACCTCGCCGGTAGCGTTATTCATATCGACAGTGGGGGTCTGGAAGCCACTCTCGATCATTGCCGCGCCCTTTCAGGATCGCTGATCAGACCGTCGTGGACGCCCCCGAACGAATCGATCGCACAGTAACGAAAACGGGACTCATGCTGGTTTTGAACCAACTCAAGAAACACCTCATCCGGATGATGGAGCCCGCTGTATTCCGAGTCGTAGAACTTTTTATAAATAAAGTGCTTTTGCTCGGAAGTAAGAAGTGTAAACCCAAGCACCATATCCTTAAGCTCATCGCCGTTTTTAGCGATCGGCAACAAGCCCTCCATTTGATCCAGCCAAGCTTTGACGATTGGATTGCTATCGTGGCCCACCGGAACATAATAAATGGGCAATTTGCACGTATTCAGCATAAAAGACACACCGCCACTGGAGGCATCCGTGATGATCGTGTCACATATCCGATAAAAGTCTTTGCTGCTGCCTCGAGTATCGTCAATGGAAATCCATGGGTATCGAGCCAACTGCTCACACAACTCTTTTACATGAGCGCGTTCAAAATCTGTCATATAGGGGCGAAAGATAAACTTCGCATGAGGAATCTGGGACTTGACCGAGTTGACTACCACTTCCATGTTTTCAAAGAGGGAAGCGCCGATCGGACATATTCCTATCTGGGTAGGCAGAAGGCCGACGACATACTCCTCGGACGTACACTGAAACTCAGGGGGCGCACTGAACACCTCGGGAATCTTGATCGGCAGTACCGATACTGCGCTGGTGTTTCGAAGATCGGTGCGCAATCTGTCCAGCTCAGACGATAGACGCAAGGCCCCTCTGTCCTGCCTGTAAAGGTGCAGGCCTGTCTTAATCAAATCAAAAAGCGATCGGGAAGAGGAAACAATCGCATCCCAATAGGATGTCCAACCGGAACAGTAGTAAACATCCTTGAGGGGCATCCCCACGTTGCCGTGAGCAATAAAAATGGAAAAGTTTGACTCGTCCAGAAACTTCCCGACAGAAGCATCGTTTGAGATAACTATTTGCGATTTGAGCTTTTCAATATAATCCAGCCGCACTTCTTCAACTGCACAACCTAGAAACTTTTCAGCTTCAAGTTTGCTGACACCGGTAATGCTTGTTTGAAGTACGATGCAATTGTATTGGTGGCGAAGCGCATTTAACGCCGGCAGCAAGTACTCAAGATAGGTTTTCCCGCCGTTATCGACGTTACTGATCAAATAAACGCTTTTCATATAACACGTGCACCTTCAAAGCTGTCCCAGGCAAGCCAGGGCTAGGCCAAGTAAACGCACAGAAAAGGGGACGCATTCGGTCCAGCTCAAGTGCATATCCCTTTCGCACGTGTACATCCTTGTTGTTAAGCGAATCAGGCTGAAATCGAACTGATCTTCAATGAAAATCAATTCCAAGGGCTTGATCCTGATCACACAAACCGGGGCAATATAACATACGATGGCAAATTGACACCTTGCTCGCCGAGCATTTTCACCCTCGACGCCGCCGATGTGCCGCTTCGAAATCCGGTCACCAGAACGCACAAAACCCCTGACTTCTTTCGAAATCAGGGGTTCTGGTTACATCGAATTTGGCGGTGAAGGAGAGATTCGAACTCTCGATACAATTTCTTGTATACACACTTTCCAGGCGTGCTCCTTAAGCCACTCGGACACTTCACCGTATCTCGTCAAACATGTTCTGTCTGTCGAGGCGCGCTAATGTAGTCGAAAGCTTTTCTGATGGCAAACTTTTTTTGCAGAATTTTCATGCGGTTAGCGATTTAGACGTTCTGCGGGTTTCGGAGTATGGCAAACCTGCCAATCTCCGGCTTCGCGCCCTCGCCTCTATATAGAAGGGAATACACGGTGGGTGTGGTGGGTCGGGCTTGCCCGAAGGGGAAAAGTGTGACTGGCGGGTCAGTCACGGCGCTTTACCTGGCCGGCGGCGGTGGGTAACGTCTGCCTCAACTTTCATACAAGGAATAGCGTCATGAGTGAGTTGATTTCCTACCACCTCGAAGACGGAATCGCGACCCTGACTTTGAGCAACGGCAAGGTCAATGCCATCTCCCCGGACGTGATTGCTGCGTTTAACGCTGCGCTGGATCAGGCGGTGACTGATCGTGCAGTGGTGATCATTACCGGTACGCCCGGGATTCTGTCGGGCGGTTATGACTTGAAAGTGATGACTGCCGGTCCCAAAGAAGCCGTGTCGCTGGTGACGTCCGGTTCGACTCTGGCCCGTCGCCTGCTGTCGCACCCGTTTCCGGTGATCGTTGCATGCCCGGGTCACGCGGTGGCCAAGGGTGCGTTCCTGTTGTTGTCGGCGGATTACCGCATCGGTGTCGACGGCCCGTTCAGCATTGGCCTGAACGAAGTGCAGATCGGCATGACCATGCACCATGCCGGTATCGAGCTCGCGCGTGATCGTCTGCGCAAATCGGCGTTCCACCGGTCGGTGATCAATGGCGAGATGTTCAATCCGCAGAGCGCCGTGGATGCAGGCTTCCTTGACGTGGTGGTATCGGCCGAAGAGTTGCAGGGCGCAGCCCTGGCGGCGGCTCGTCAACTGAAGAAGATCAACATGACTGCGCACAAGAACACCAAGCTGAAAGTGCGCAAGGCGCTGCTGGAAACACTGGATAACGCGATCATCCTGGATCAGGAACACATGGGTTAAGCCCAAACGCGCGCCACTGAAAGCCCGACCGTCGTGTCGGGCTTTTTCGTATAGGCTCTGTTGAAAAGCCTGCAACTGCTCTAGAACACGTCTGACCAACAAGTCGGAAACATGCGCTCAAACATCGGCTATCTCCTACCTCTATAGCGGCAATTGCCGAAAACAGTGCACATCCGTACACTGCGCCACCTTTTGTCCCGGTGGGGCCTGTAAATGCTGTTCGTGTTTCGCATGTTATTGATGGGCCTGCATTTTGTCCTGGCCGGTGTTCTGGGGGTGATCCTGGGCCTGTGTCGGCCGTTCAATCCGGACAACAGCCGTTTGTGCGCACGTCTGTATGCGTGGCCGGCAATGTGTATTTTGCGTTTGCGAGTGAAGGCAGAAGTCGGTCCGTTGATGAACATGCCTGACAGCTGCGTGATCATCGCCAACCACCAGTCCAACTACGACCTGTTTGTGTTCGGCAACGTGGTGCCCCGCCGCACTGTGTGCATCGGCAAGAAAAGCCTGAAGTGGGTGCCGCTATTCGGCCAGTTGTTCTGGCTGGCCGGCAATGTGTTGATCGACCGTGGCAATGCGCACAAGGCGCGCCAGTCCATGCTGACCACGACGCACACCTTGCAGCATGAGGACACCTCGATCTGGGTATTTCCAGAAGGCACACGTAACCTCGGTGAAGAACTGTTGCCGTTCAAGAAAGGCGCGTTCCAGATGGCGATCGCGGCCGGCGTGCCGATCGTTCCGGTGTGTGTGAGCAGTTACGTCAAACACATGCGATTGAACCGCTGGCGCAGTGGGAAAATTCTGATCCGTTCATTGCCGGCCATTCCAACCGCCGGACTGAGCCTGGACGACATGCCCCTGCTGATCGCCCAGTGTCGCGAACAGATGCGCGAGTGCATTGCCTCGATGGATCGGCAACTGCAAGCCGCATGAAACGAAACCCGCCCTGAGCGGGTTTTCTTTTGTCTGCGAGACTATGCCTTCGAACTCTGCAGATTTCACTGACTCTCAAGCAACAGACAAGGCTAAGCTGAACACTGCCTGCTACTGCCACCTGCAAATAAGAAGTGAAGCTGAATCATGGGTAGAGTTGTTGCTGCTGCGGTTTATAGCGCCGGTAAAAAAGTCACCAATATTACCCTCGACGAAGGCGCTGCCTGGGCTGCAAAACCTGGCCACTTTGTCTGGATCGGCCTTGAAGAGCCGAATGCCCAGGAGCTGTTCAACCTGCAACGCCAGTTCAACCTGCACGAACTGGCGATTGAAGACGCCCTGGAAAAACACAGTCGACCGAAACTGGAAACCTTCGGTGATGCTCTGTTTATCGTCACGTATTCGCCTATACGAAACGAAGGCCGACTGGAATTCATCGAGACTCATATCTTTGCCGGCAATGGCTACATCATTACTGCGCGCAACGGCCACTCGGCGTCCTACGCCCTTGTCCGACAGCGTTGTGAGGCACGTCCGCTGTTGCTGGAACACGGGGAAGATTTCGTACTCTATGCCATCCTCGACTTCGTGATTGAAAACTACCAGCCGATGGGCGAAGCGATCCATGCAGAGATCGATGAGCTGGAACGTAACGTGTTGTGCAGCGCGCTGAATGAACATGACATCCAGAAGCTTCATGGCCTGCGCCGAGACGTATTGCGCTTGCGTCGTTATGCGGCGCCGATGGTGGAGATCGGTGAGGAACTGCAGAAACTGAGCTTTCCGTTTATCGACAAGAACATGCGCCCTTACTTTCGTGATGTGCAGATTCATGTGACACGGCAGATGGAAGACCTGACAACCCTGGCGGATATCGCCAGTCAGACGATTGAAGTCGGGGTGTTGCTGGAGGCGTCACGGCAGAGCGTGGTGCAGCGCAAGTTTGCGGCGTGGGCGGCGATTCTGGCGTTCCCGACGGCGGTGGCCGGGATCTACGGGATGAACTTCCAGAACATGCCTGAGCTGACGTGGCATTACGGGTATTTCGCGGTGTTGGGGTTTATTGCGGTGGGGTGTGTGAGTTTGTGGGCGAGTTTCAAGAAGTCGGGGTGGTTGTAGCCGATACCGGGGCGTCTGGAAATTCGCGGGCGATCCGACTTGCCCGCGAAGCTCTTAGCGTTAAACAGTTTCTGGCTTATGCGCCACAAACCGCATCATCCACTCCGCAACGGTAGTGCCGTGATGCTCATGTTCAAGGCTCGCCATGCCTTTCGAATAAATCTGCTCGCCCAGCACTTCCTGACGAATATCCAGCAACGCCCGCGAATAATCGTGAATGAACTCCGGATGCCCCTGGAAGCACAGCACCTGATCGTTGATGTGGTACGCGGCGAACGGGCAGAAATCGCTGGACGCGATAACCGTGGCGTTTTCCGGTAGCGACGTCACCTGGTCCTGGTGACTGATCAACAACGTCAGCTCTTCGCGCACCGGGCTCATCCATGGCGCCTTGGCCGCCAGTTTGTAGCTGTGCGTGCCGACGCCCCAGCCCTGGGTCGCGCGCTCGCTCTTGCCGCCCAGCAGCAACGCCAGTAACTGATGGCCGAAGCACACGCCCAGCAGTTTGTCGCCGCGTTCGTAACGGGTCAGCAGGTAAGCCCGGAGGGTTTCGATCCATGGGTCGGTGCCGAAGGAGTCGGCCTTGCTGCCCGTGACGAGATAAGCGTCAAAAACCTCATCATCGCTCGGGTATTCGCCCTGCATCACGTTGTAGACGGAGAACTCGGCCGCGATGGGTTGCTGCGAAAACAGACGCTGGAACATCTGCCCGTAACCCTGATATTGATCGACCAGTTCCGGACGCAGGATGTCGGTTTCCAGAATGCAGATGCGTAACGACATAAAAAATACCTGACACGTGATGGGAATAATGCACACCCCAGAGCCTGCCTCGAAACAGGGTGACAAGGCAAGCCCCGGAGTGCGTCATCGGTCCCTTAAAACACCTCCCCTTTGGCGGCTTTTTGCAACAGCAGCGCCGGTGGTGCGAACCGTTCGCCGTACTGTTCGGCAAGGTATTGCGCGCGGGCAACGAAATCCTTCACGCCGTACTGGTTGATGAACTGCAGCGCGCCACCGGTCCAGGCCGCAAAACCGATACCGAAGATCGACCCGACGTTGGCGTCCGCCGTCGAGGTCAGCACGCCCTCCTCCACACAGCGCACCGTTTCGATGGCTTGTACGAACAGCAAGCGGTCACGCACATCCTTCGGCGAAATCTGCCCGTCAGCTTTTTCGAAGCGGGTTTTCAGCTCCTGCCACAAATGCTTCTGGCCACCGGCCGGGTACTCGTAGAAACCACCGCCCGCGGCTTTGCCCGGACGCTTGTATTCGTTGAGCAGCAAGTCAATCACCGCAAAGGCCGGGTGCTCAATCAACGGTTTCCCTTCCGCTTGCAGGTCTTTGGCGGTTTGCTGGCGGATATGGCTCATGAGGCTGAGGGAAACTTCGTCGGAGATCGCCAGAGGCCCGATCGGCATGCCGGCCTTGCGGGCTTCGGTCTCGATCATCGCTGCGCTTACGCCTTCGCCGAGCATGGCGATGCCTTCGTTGGTGAAGGTGCCGAACACCCGAGAAGTGAAGAAGCCGCGGCTGTCGTTGACCACAATCGGCGTTTTCTTGATTTGCAGTACGAAATCGAACCCGCGGGCCAGGGTTTCGTCGCTGGTGTGGGCACCTTTGATGATTTCCACCAAGGGCATTTTTTCCACGGGGCTGAAGAAGTGCAGGCCGATGAATTTGCTCTGATCCGGTACGGCGGTGGCGAGACCGCTGATTGGCAAGGTCGAGGTGTTGGAAGCGATCACCGCGTCAGGGCCAACGATGAGTTGTGCGGCGGAAGAGACTTTGGCTTTGAGTTCACGGTCTTCGAACACGGCTTCAATGATCAGATCGCAGCCGGCCAGATCGGCATCCTTTTCAGTGGTTTTAATTCGCGCCAGCACTGCATCGCGCTGCTCGGCGCTCAACTGGCCGCGGGCAACTTTCTTGTCCAGCAACGCCGCCGAATGAGCCTTGCCTTTCTCCGCAGCCGCGAGGCTGATGTCCTTGAGCACCACTTCGATGCCCGCCGATGCGCTGACAAAAGCAATCCCGGCGCCCATCATCCCGGCGCCCAGGACACCCACGCGACGCGTGACATAAGGTGCAAACCCTTGAGGTCGCGAGCCGCCCGCATTGATCTCGTTGAGCTGGAACCAGAAAGTGCCGATCAGGTTTTTCGAGATCTGTCCCGTGGTCAGTTCGGTGAAGTAACGGGTTTCGATCAGGTGCGCGGTATCGAAATCCACTTGCGCACCTTCAACTGCGGCGCAAAGGATTTTCTCCGGCGCGGGCAGGCAGCCCTGGGTTTTGGTGCGCAGGATCGACGGCGCTATCGCCAGCATCTGCGCAACTTTTGGATTCGATGGCGTACCGCCCGGTATCTGATAGCCCTTGACGTCCCAGCGCTGTACAGCCACTGGATTGGCGATGATCCAGGCTCGAGCCTTGGCCAGGAGCTCATCGCTATTGGCTGCCAGTTCATCGATCAGACCCGCCTGCAAGGCTTGCTGCGGGCGGACCTTCTTGCCTTCAAGCAGATACGGCAAGGCTTTTTCCAGACCGAGCATGCGCACCATGCGCACCACCCCACCGCCGCCCGGCAACAGGCCGAGGGTGACTTCCGGCAAGCCGAGCTGCACCGATGAATTGTCCAGCGCCACGCGGTGATGGCACGCCAGGCAGATTTCCCAGCCTCCGCCCAGCGCCGCGCCGTTGATCGCGGCGACCACCGGTTTACCCAGGGTTTCAAGGGTGCGTAATTGGCCCTTCAGCGTCAGCACCATGTCATAGAACGCTTTGGCTTCGGGTTTGCCGACCTTGATCAGTTCATTGAGGTCGCCGCCGGCGAAGAAGGTTTTCTTGGCCGAGGTGATGATGACGCCGGCGATGCTTTCTTTTTCGGCAACCAAACGGGCAACGCAGGCAGCCATGGCCTCGCGGTAGTCCGCGTTCATGGTGTTGGCACTCTGGCCCGGCATGTCGATGGTCAGGACGACGATCTGGTCCTGCCCTTTTTCGTAACGAATGGCTTCGGTCATGGCTCTTTACCTTAAGAATCAGTTTCCTAAAAATCGGGGGCTCAGAGGCGTTCGATGATGGTGGCAATGCCCATGCCGCCGCCGACACACAGCGTCGCCAAGCCATAGCGCAGGCGCCGGGTTTCCAGTTCATCGAGCAGCGTGCCGAGGATTGCGCAGCCAGTGGCGCCGAGCGGGTGGCCCATGGCGATGGAGCCGCCGTTGACGTTGACCTTGTCCGGATCGATGGACATGTCCTTGATGAATTTCAGCACGACCGAGGCGAACGCCTCGTTGACCTCGAACAGGTCGATGTCTTCGACCCGCAGCCCGGCCTTGGCCAGCGCCTTGCGCGTGGCCGGCGCCGGGCCGGTGAGCATGATGGTCGGGTCGGTGCTGGTCACCGCCGTGGCAACAATCCGCGCCCGTGGCTGCAAGCCCAGCGCGCGGCCCTTGGCTTCGGAGCCGATCAACATCAGCGCCGCACCATCGACGATCCCGGAACTGTTGCCCGGTGTGTGCACGTGGTTGATTCGCTCGACATGGCTGTAGACCCGCAGCGCGGTGGCGTCGAAACCCATTTGCCCCATCATCTCGAAGCTCGGTTTGAGCTTGCCCAGGCCTTCGAGGGTGGAGTCGGCGCGGATGAATTCATCATGATCAAGCAGCAGGATGCCGTTCTGGTCCCGTACTGGCACCAGCGATTTGCTGAACGAGCCATCGGCCCGGGCCCGCGCGGCTTTTTGCTGGGAATGCAGCGCGTAGGCATCGACGTCCTGACGGCTGAAACCTTCAAGGGTAGCGATCAGGTCGGCGCCCACGCCTTGCGGTGTGAAATGGCTGTGCAGATTGGTTTCCGGGTCCAGCGCCCAGGCGCCGCCGTCGCTGCCCATCGGCACCCGGGACATCGACTCGACCCCACCGACCACCACCAGCTCCTCAAAGCCGGAACGCACTTTCATCGCCCCGAGGTTCACCGCCTCCAGCCCCGACGCGCAGAAGCGGTTGATCTGCACACCCGCCACGCTGACGTCCCAATCGGCCACTTGTGTCGCGGTTTTGGCAATGTCGGCGCCTTGATCGCCGACCGGCGTCACGCAGCCCAGCACCACGTCATCGACCTGGCTGGTGTCCAGAGAAGTGCGCTGCTGCAGCGCCTTGAGCAACCCGGCCACCAGGTTCACCGGTTTGACACTGTACAAGGCGCCATCGGCCTTGCCTTTGCCACGGGGCGTGCGTAACGCGTCGAAAATCAAAGCTTGGGTCATGACGTCCTCGAACCTGACGGTGAAAATCTGAGCCTTCACCTTATGCCGAGCCACCGCCGATTCAATGACCGCAATGCTCACGGACGTTGACGGACACGCTCAGACGGACGGTAGTGTGCTACCGGATTAACCGTTTCAGGACACCGACATGTCTAGCAAAAGGGCGGCAAAGAAGCTGGCAATAGGCCTCATACCTTTTTCAAAGCAATAAGTACGCACTCCATACGAAATGGATCTAAACCACGAGTGACGCGGGCCCTAAGGTCAACATATGCGAAGTTGTCGTCGGGTTTTGCCGAGGCGCTCGCACTACAGGAAGTGCAACGCGCTGCCGTCATGGAGATATGCAGGCAGGCATCAGGAAATAACAAAAAAGGCGGTCAAGCCATGTTCAAACATTCGAAAGTACGTCAAGCCGGGCTCATTCTTTTCGCCACTACGCTGTTGTTGATTTTGCCGAACCTGACGAAGGTGACCGGCTAGTCGGTTTTAAAAATACGGCGCCAAGGTTTTTTATCGCCTCATCAAAAATGTGACTGGCTCGCTACCCGGGCCAGCGTGGGTGTGCCACCCTTTGCGGCACTTCCACGACATGGACGGCGATCATTTGAAAACGCTCATTCTGCTCGGGGCCTTGCTGTTCGGCTCGCCCCTTTATGCCGCACAGCTGAACCTGGAGCTGGGCGCGAACAGTCGCACCTGGCAGACCGAGGAATTGCTCAAGCATCCTCAGTTACAGACCATCACGATCAGCAACGACGTTTCCTATAAACGGGACATGAGTTATCTCGCCGTGCCCCTGGCGGCGTTGTTGACCGGCATCAAGCCTGACGATCACCTGCAAGCCGTGGCGCTGGATGGTTTTGCTGCTGAACTCGCGGCCGCGCCGTTGCTCAATGCCAAGGGCGCGCGGGCCTGGCTGGCGATTGAAGACCCGGCCAGACCGTGGCCAGCGTTGTCCGAGGGCAAGCACAGTGCAGGTCCCTTTTATCTGGTCTGGACCGATCCGCAGGCGGGCAACATCAGCCCCGAGCAATGGCCGTTCGAAGTGGCGAGCATCAAGCGCATGGCGCCGGTGGCCGAGCGCTTCCCTGCCCTGCTGCCTGATCCGGCGTTAAAGGCGAGCGATCCGGTGAATCAGGGGTTTGCGCTGTTTCAAAAGAACTGCCTGGCGTGTCATCGACTCAATGGCGCCGGGGATGCGCAGTTCGGGCCGGATCTGAACATTCCGTTTAACCCGACCGAGTATTTTGGCGCGGACTTTTTGAAGCGCTATATCCGTGATCCGCAGAGTTTGCGGCAGTGGCCGCAGGCGAAGATGCCGGGGTTTTCGGCGCAAGTGTTGCCCGATGGCGATCTGGACATGTTGGTGGGGTATTTGAAGCATATGGCGGGGCGCAAGGTTAAACCCTGACGCTATTCCCTGCCCTTGTAGGAGCTGGCTTGCTAGCGATGGAGTGTCAGTCGACATCGTTTTCGCTGACACACCATCGCTAGCAAGCCAGCTCCTACAGGGGTTGCGGTGTTCCTGATTACTGCTGCTGGACCGAGATCACAGGCATCGGCGTCGGCGACACAAACACCTTCGCATGCATCTGCTCACACCCGCCGCCGCGACGCATCCCGCGCACCGGGCAGGCATCCAGGTAATCCAGGCCCACCGCCAGCTTCAAATGGCGTTCCGGCCGCGCCAGTTCATTGGTCACGTCAAAGCTGTACCACGCGTCATCCAGCCAGGCTTCGGCCCACGCGTGACTGGCCAGGTGCTCGCAGTTCTCGCTGTACAGATAGCCCGACACATAACGCGACGGAATGCCCAGGCTGCGGGCGCAGGCGAGGAACGCGTGCGTGTGGTCCTGGCACACGCCCGAACGCCCGGCGAAAGCCTGAGCCGCGCTGGTGTCCACTTCGGTGGAGCCCGGCGTGTAGGTCATGTGCTGGTTAAGGCCATGCATCAAATCGATCAGCGCCGAGCGGTCCCGGCGCTTTTTGCATTCCTTCTCGGCGAACGCACGCAAGGCTTCGTCCGCTTCGGTCAGGCGCGTGAAACGCAGAAACGGCAGCGCCGACTGGCTCTCGTGCTCGGCTTCACGCAGTTCGTCGATATCGACCTGACCACGGGCGCCGATGATGATTGCTTCGTGCGGTTCGTCCATGGTCAGCACATGCAGGATGTTGCCGAATGGATCGAGTTGCGCGCGTACCGGGCGCGGCAGGTCGAGTTGCCAGCTGAGCACGTGCTGGCGCTCGCTGTCGTGAGGGGTCAGTCGCAGGTACTGGATGCTCGCCCGCACCTGATCTTCGTAGTGATAGGTGGTCTCGTGGCTAATGGAAAGTCTCATGCAGCCTCCAGGTAGGAACTGTGTATGGCGTTACCCAACTGGCGCACCAGCGGGATGAATTCGGTCAGCCAGGCATGCAGGCCTTCGTCGAGGATTTCGTTGATGCCGGTGTAGCGCAGGCGCGCGTCCATTTCAGCGGCGAGGCGTTGCGCGGGACGGCCGTTGGCGCCGGGCAGTTGAGCGAGGATCTGGTCGATTTCTTCGGTGCAGGCCCGTAGCGAACGCGGCACATCAGCACGCAACAGCAGCAGTTCGGCCACATGCCGGGCACCGGGCGCATCACGGTAGATTTCGGTGTAGGCCTCGAACGAAGACAACGCCCTCAATAAAGCACTCCACTGGTAATAGGCATGCGCTGTGCCATCGCTGACCGCTTCGGCCTGATCGCCGGCCATTTCGTAGCGGGCATCGAGCAGGCGCAAGGTGTTGTCAGCCCGTTCGATAAACGTGCCCAGCCGAATGAAACGGAACGCATCGTTACGCATGATGGTGCCGTAGGACGCGCCGCGAAACAGGTGCGAACGTTCCTTGATCCACTCGCAAAAACGGCTCATGCCGTAGCGACTCAAACCTTGCTCGGCGATCCCGCGAATTTCCAGCCAGGTGGCGTTGATGTTTTCCCACATGTCGGCGGTGATTCGCCCACGCACTGCATGGGCGCTGGCTCGCGCAGCGCCGAGGCAGCTGTAGATGCTCGCCGGGTTGGCCGCGTCGAGAGCGAAAAAATGCAACAGCCGTTCGGCATGCAGCTCGCCGTGGCGTTCCAGGTAGTCGTCCAGGGTGCCGGTGATCAACAGGGGCATCGCGAGTTCATGCAGACCGTCACCGCGACCATCCTGCGGCATCAGCGACAGCGAATAACTGATGTCGAGCATCCGTGCGAGGTTTTCCGCCCGCTCCAGGTAACGCGACATCCAATACAAATCCGAGGCAGTTCTACTTAACATGGCAGGCTTCCTTCAATCCTCGACCACCCAGGTGTCCTTGGTTCCGCCGCCCTGTGAGGAGTTCACCACCAGGGAGCCTTCACGCAAGGCGACACGGGTCAAACCGCCAGGTACAACCCGGGTTTCGCGGCCAGACAATACAAACGGACGCAGGTCGATGTGGCGTGGAGCGATGCCGTTTTCGACAAAGGTCGGACAGGTCGACAGGGACAACGTCGGTTGCGCGATGTACGCGTGGGGCTTGGCCTTGATACGGGCGCGGAACGACTCGATTTCCGCCGCCGTCGCCGCCGGCCCCACCAGCATTCCGTAACCGCCTGAGCCCTGGGTTTCCTTGACCACCAGGTCCGGAAGATTGGCCAGCACATGGGACAGCTCAGAAGGATTGCGGCACTGGAACGTCGGCACGTTCTTCAGGATCGGCTCTTCATCCAGATAGAAACGGATCATGTCCGTCACAAACGGATACACCGATTTGTCGTCCGCGACCCCGGTGCCGATGGCATTCGCCAGCACCACGTTGCCCGAGCGGTAGGACGACAACAGCCCCGGCACCCCGAGCATCGAATCCGGATTGAACGCCAGCGGATCGAGGAACGCATCGTCGAGGCGACGGTAGATCACATCGACGGCTTTCGGCCCGTCCGTGGTGCGCATGAACACCTTGTCGTCACGCACGAAGAGGTCCGCGCCTTCCACCAGTTCAACGCCCATTTCCCGCGCCAGGAATGCATGCTCGAAAAACGCACTGTTGAAGCGCCCCGGTGTCAGCACCACCACGCTCGGGTTATCGATCGGGCTGGAGCTTTTCAGGGTGTCGAGCAACAGGTTCGGATAATGGTCGATCGGCGCGATGCGCTGGGCCGAGAACAGTTCGGGGAACAGCCGCATCATCATCTTGCGGTCTTCGAGCATGTAGCTCACGCCGCTCGGTGTACGAAGGTTGTCTTCGAGCACGTAGTACGTGCCGTCGCCATCGCGTACCAGATCGACGCCGGAGATGTGCGAATAGATATCCCGGTGCAGATCCAGGCCTTGCATCGCCAACTGGTATTGCTCGTTGGCCAGCACTTGCTCGGCCGGGATGATGCCGGCCTTGATGATGCGCTGTTCGTGATAGAGGTCGGCGAGGAACATGTTCAACGCCTTGACCCGCTGGATACAGCCACGCTCGACAATCCGCCATTCGCTGGCGGGGATGCTGCGCGGAATGGTGTCGAAGGGAATCAGGCGCTCTGTCCCCTGCTCGTCCCCGTAGAGCGTGAACGTAATCCCGGCGCGATGAAACAACAGATCGGCCTCGCGTCGCCGTTGGGCCAGAAGCTCGTCAGGCGTCTCGGCCAGCCAACGGGCAAACTCCCGGTAATGCGGGCGGACCTGGCCGCCGGCATCGTACATTTCATCAAAATAGGTGCGGATCATGCCGTACTCCTTGTCACCCGGACATACAGGCCTTCGCAAGGCCCGTGCCATCGGCATAAACGCTTTGATATCAATCGGTTGGATATTCGTCGCGCATACACCGCACCATTCCTGTGCGGCAAATGCCCCAACCTGATCGCCCCCGCTTCATTGCGAAGCAATGCTTTCGCCTATCACCAGCATAGCCAGAGTTGATTTCACTGCCCGGCGGTGGCTGCTGATAATCCGTGCATTCGCTGTAAAAGCTCACCGAACTTCCCTTTTAGCCGCCTTGCTCAGGCGGCTTTTTTTTGTTTCGGGGTTTGTGCCCGGTGGTGTGGTCGCCGGTTTGGCGGAGATTGGGAGGACGCCATCGCCAGCAAGCCGGCTCCTACAGGTTTTGGGGCATGGCACACATCACCGGCAACCACACGGCCCCATTGCTGGCGAGGGGGCCTTGAATTCCGCACAAACGAAAACGGCCGACCCGAAGGTCAGCCGTTAGTGGATGTTGTCGCTGTTCATAGTGTTATGCGAGTAGCCCTCGTACCTCCTGCTTGACGCCCCAGCCTTCGATGATGCCGCCCAAAGGCTCGACCACCGCCTCGAAGTCCTGCTCAAAGTCGCCGATGCCGTCGTAAGTGGCGGACATCACTTTACTCAGTTCCAAGGCCCATGCGCCGTCATCGCGTACGCTGATCTGTGCATTCATGGATTCGCCGGAATAATGCCCTGCCGCCCTGCGTGCCCGCTCCTCGTCCGGGAAAATGGCGTAGAACTCGATCGGATGGAATCGTGAAAAGTCGAAACCGCCTTCTTTCATGCGGCGCAGTACCGAGCTGCTGATGTCTTCTTGATAGGCTGTGCTCATGAAACGTCCTCCTCAAACCGATGGATAGACTTTCCGTACTCCCGACGCCCGCAACCGAATGGTGTGAGCAATGCAGCAACCACGTTGCGGCCGGGAAACAAGCATGTAGCTGACAAGACCAGACCTTAGCGATCCAATCGCTGATCTCGCTTGCAGAGTAGCCTCAAGTAAGCGCCCCTGCCAAGGCCTGGTGTTTCAAGAGTGTGCCAAAGGGTGTATCAGACGGGAGTAATGCCGAGGATTTGTATGCTGTTCTGGGTCTTGAGGTTTTTGACGGTAGCGTCAGCAGTGCGCCCCTCCAGATCGTTCAGATCCAGTTCGGCGGCGACGGGAAAAAGACGCTCCTTGAGCAGTTTCGCGGCGTGCTCGTTATCCGGGCACTCATCACACTCAAAGATTTCGTCGACTGTTTCGCCGTGATCATCCACGAAAGTGATCTTCCACTTTTGCATCAGTGCCTCCTCGAACAAACCCGCAAATGGGTCTACAACTATCTGGACTTTTGGCTGGACTGATCGTTCAAAAGGATCGCAGGCAAGCATGAAAAACACGCTCCCTGTAGGAGCTGGCTTGCTAGCGATGCAGACGCTGCGGTTTGTCTGATACACCGCGTCGATCCAATCGCTAGCAAGCCAGCTCCTACAAGGGTTATGCGTACTTCTTCAGTTTAGTCGTTGCTTGGCTTATTGATCGCTTGCAGTACGTATTGCGGCAAGGCAAACGCGCCAATGTGGATTTCCGGGTTGTAGTAGCGGGTGATGATGCCGCTGCCGGCGAAACGCTGCTGCAGGGTTTCGCGAGTCAATTTGCGATAAGCGGTATTGGTCGCGCCCCAGGCAAATGTCATCGAGCCGCCGATGTAGGTCGGCACGGCCGCCTGATAGAAGTGCCAGTCCGGGAACAGGCTGCGCAGGCGCCCGGCGGTGGTTTTGACTTCTTCGATCTGCATGAACGGCGTGCCGTTCTGGGTCACCAGGATACCGCCCTCGTTCAGGCAGCGACGGCAGGCCTGGTAGAAGTTTTCCGAGAACAGCACTTCGCCCGGACCGATCGGGTCGGTGGAGTCGGAGATGATCACGTCGAACTTTTCGGTGGTGGTGGCGACGAAGCGCATGCCGTCATCGATCACCAGGTTCAGACGCGGATCATCGAACGCACCCTTGGAGTGGTTCGGCAGGAATTCCTTGCACATGTCGACCACGGTGCCGTCGATCTCGACCATGGTGATGTGCTCGACGCCACCGTGTTTGGCCACTTCACGCAGCATGCCGCCGTCACCGCCACCGATGATCAACACGCGCTTGGCGCTACCGTGCGCCAGGATCGGCACGTGGGTGAGCATTTCGTGGTAGATGAATTCGTCGGCTTCGGTCGTCTGGATCACGCCGTCCAGCGCCATGACACGACCCATGCGCGGGTTCTCGAAAATCACCAGGTGCTGGTGTTCGGTGCGCACTTCGTGCAGCAGTTTTTCCATGCGAAAACGCTGGCCGTAGCCTTCGTAGAGGGTTTCCAGGTACTCGCTGGCAGGGGTGTTGCTCATGGGAAGTGCTCCGATGAATGCGGGTGGCAACGGACGGTTACCCGCCCATGATGGCCAATCGATCTGCTCGATTGCCCGGGAAAGGCGCGCATTCTACGTCGCGGAAGATGACAGGTCGAACCTTCTGACTCCACATAACTGTAGGAGCTGGCTTGCCAGCGATCGGATCACCGCGGTGTATTTGACAGACCGCGTCGTCTGCATCGCTGGCAAGCGAGCTCCTACAGGTTTTGTGTAGTTTTCGGGTCAGATTCGCACATTACCCCGTGGCCCGGCGATGGCCCAGATGATCAGGCCCAGAACCGGCAGCAGCAGGATCAGCAGGACCCAGATGATTTTCATCCCGGTGTCGGCGCCACTTTTCAGCACGTTGATGATTGCCCAGATATCCAGGGCAAGAATGATCAGGCCAACCAGGCCGTTGAACGTGGAACCCATGGTGTCGCTCCCTAAGAGTGATGTGCACTCTTAGGATAGCCGGCTCCCGCGCGGGTTCCGTTTTATTCCATCAAACGTGGATGGCCACTTTTAGGGCTTCCAGGGAAGGCGCTGCCGCGATGCCGACCTCGGCGCACAACTCGAGCACACGCGGGACGTCGTTACCGTAGACCAGCACCACTTGCAGTTCGTCGTCCAGCAACTGGCTGAAGTTCATCAGCGTGTAACCGCCGTTTTCCTTGTTCATGCTGCCCATCTGCACCTGGATGCGATTGAGCGCGGTCAGGGCTTCGGTCTTGGCCAGTTGCTTGGGTTTGATGTTGAAATCCACGCCCGGACCGAACGACGCGACGATCTGCGCGAACAGGTCCATATAGGTGTCGGCCTGGAACAGCACGGTTTCCGGCAGGCTGCCGACGACGACCCACTCGCCGAGCGGAATCGGGAAAGTGTCGTCATAGTTGATGTCCGGATTGGCCGCCAGAAACGCCTCTGGATCAGCGTACGCCTGGGCCGCTTCGTCAGCGACTTTGAGGATTTCGTCTTCGCTCATGCACCCGGAGCTGATTTTGCTGATGAGTTCGACGAGTGCGGCTTTCATGGGGGCGGAATCCTGTAGCGAGGGAATTTTGAAGGCGCGAAGGATAGCGCATTACGCCCCGCAATTCCTGCGCGGAACGCAGTCGGGAATGTTGACGCATATCAAAATCCGGCGCCTCGGGTAGCGGCACAATGCTGGCACCTTGCCAATGCTGTTTCCGCTATCAGAGAAGACCTCCATGGGTGCCTGGATTAGCAACATCTCGCTGAAATACAAATTCTGGGCGGTCAACGCTGTCGCCTTCGTCACGACCCTGTTGTTGGTGCTGTACGCCGTACAGCTTGAGCAGCAGGCCCGCAGCCACGCCTCACAAGCGTCCGCTCAAGCGCAGGCACGATTGCTCAACGCCTGGCCTGCCGGGCAAGCGCTGCCCAAGGCCGAGAACCTGCTGACGTTCAGTCGCGGGCAGGCGCCGTTGCTGAACGAGCAGCCCGTGCTGGAACTGGCGGATGCCAACGGCTGGGTCGAGATCAACTCGATGCCGCTGTTCGGCGACAACCCGCTGATGGGCGCGGAAGTGTTCACGCGCGCCGATGGCTTGCAGGTGGCGGTGATCGCTCATGGCCCGAGCCTGAGCCAGGTGTTTGGCGAGCGTTTCGCCAACTACGCGGTGGCGGTGTTCATTCTGATGCTGGCGATGCTCGGAGCGTCGCAACTGTTGATCCGATTTCTGCTCAGCCAGCTCAACACCTTGAAAGACGTGATGCTTCACGTTGAGAAAACCGGCGACCTGTCAGCCCGTGTACCGCTGGCCTGCAGCGACGAGGTCGGGCAGATGGCCGGCGCGTTCAACGCCATGCAGGCCGGCTATCAGCGGGTGGTCAACACCGTCGCCAGCACCGCCCGGCAACTGGATGTCGGCGCGGCGCGCCTGGCAGCGAGCATGAACGAGGTGCGTCACGGCATGCTGGGCCAGCAAAGCGAAACCGACCAGGCCGCCACGGCGATCAACGAAATGACCGCCACCGTCTACCACATCGCCCAGCACGCCGGCGCCACCCGCGACCTCTCGCAATCCGCCGACACCCTGGCCGGCAGCGGTCAGGAAGTGGTCAGTCGCGTGCAGAAGTCGATTGCCGGGTTATCCACTGGTGTGCAGCAGACGGCCGAGATGATTCAGCGTCTGGCCGAGGACAGTCAGAAAATAAACGGCGTGGTCAATGTGATTCACAGCATCGCCGAGCAAACCAACCTGCTGGCGCTGAACGCCGCGATTGAAGCGGCCCGCGCCGGGGAAATGGGCCGTGGCTTTGCGGTGGTCGCCGATGAAGTGCGCAACCTGGCCAAACGTGTGCAGACCTCGACCGACGAAATCACCCTGATGGTCTCGGCGTTACAAGCCGGAACCCGGGACGCGGTGGATTTCATGCAGGAAAGCTCGTTCAAGGCCGACGATTGCGTGCAACAGGCTCAAGAGGCCGGGGCCGCATTGGTGGAAATCACCAGCGCCGTGGCGCAGATGCGTGAAAGCAACACGCAGATCGCAGTGGCGGCCGAGCAGCAGAGCCAGGTGGCGGAAGAGATGAACCGAGCGGTGGTGAGCATTCGCGATGTGACCGAAAACACCGTGCAGCAGACGGTGGATTCGGCGACGACCAGTAATGAGTTGGCGGCGTTGGCTGGGGAGTTGAGCAAGGCCATAGGGCAATTGAAACTCTAAAGCCCTCTTCGCGGGTGGCGATCCGACTTGCCCGCGAAGGCGTCTGTGTGGCCCACATCAATTTCGGCCATGACACCTATCACTCCGATAGCCATCCTTGATTCGCCGCCCGCCCATGCCGCGCCTATTCTTCAATCATGTGTTCAACATGGATCGAGGATCAGCATCATGGGCAAACGTCACCCCAACCTTCCCGCCTGGCAATGGCGCGCGTACCCGGACAACCACCAGCACCCGGCGAATCTGGTGCTGCACCTGATTGCCGTGCCGCTGTTCATCGTGGCCTTTCTGCTGCTGGTGTGCGGGGTGTTCAGCCTGAGTTTTGCGAACTTCGCGATCGGCATCATCGGCCTGCTCGCAGCCTTGGGTCTGCAACGTCACGGCCACAGCCTGGAGGCGCAAGCCTCCGAGCCGTTCAGTGATCGCAAAGATGCGGTGTCGCGCTTGCTGGTCGAGCAGTTTCTGACCTTTCCGCGCTTTTTCCTCAGTGGCGGCTGGTGGCGCGCCTGGCGTGAGCGCCACCGTCGTCACTGATCAGGCAAAAATCGTCACGGTCTGCCGGCTCATGGCGATTAACTGACCCTCAGCGCTCCACAGTTTCGCGGCCGCATGACCGTAGCCGTCAGCGGCATGTTCGATTTCAACGAGGTATTTGCACCAGTCCAGGGTGCTCAGTTCGAGCAACGGCTGGACGAATTCGATGGTCCAGGTCAGCGTGCTGCCCATCGCGACCTTCTTCAGGTGCGGCAACAGCGCCGGTGGCCAGGCGTCGACCAGCGCGAGAATATGCGACTCAGTGACCACCTCTTCCTTCACATCCCCCCGCAAGCGCACCCAGCCGCCCATCTCGCGGGATTTATTACCGCTGAACGGCAGGCCACCGACACTCCAGCGCATCGCCAGGTGGCGCATGAATTCCGGGGTCATGCCTTTGACATACGGCAGTTCCTGGCAATCGTCCCAGTGCTTCATTTCGGGGGCCGGCGTGGCGGTTACCGCCACTTCGGACGGTCGCGAAGCGCCGAAGCTGCCCTGAATCAACGTCACCACCTGTCCCTTCTGCATCGCCCGGCCCAACACCTGGCTGACCGCCTTGCCTTCGCGCAGGACATCGACTTCAAAACTGACCGGCACTTCGGGTTCTACGGGCCCGACAAAGGTGATCGCCAACGAGCGCACGGGGCGATCCGCCGGCACCCGTGCGCGCATGGCTTCGTATTGCAAAGCCGCGACCAGGCCGCCGAAGCTGGCACGTCCCTGTGCCCATTCGGCCGGAATAGACAGCTCCAGCGGCTGGCTGCGGACGGCGTCGAGCAGATCGGAAAAGCGCATGAAAACCTCAGGGGCAGAAATGGGATGAAGGGATGTTAACCAGCCAGAGAGGATGGCACAGCGCTTATTCTGGCCAAAGAGGCTGACAGATAGGCCGCGTTTGGCTTGAGCATGATTCCTCGGACAACACATAACCCTGTGGGAGCGGGCTTGCCCGCTCCCACAGGGTTATGTGTTGTCCACCCGAGTGGTGACGAGACCTACATTTGGATTAGTGTTGTTTCTCAGGACTTGAAGCAGGAAGCACTGAGTTTGTCGAGAACACGGTCGGCTCGGCCTTCAGCCTTGGCCATGGTGGTTTTCCACACGGCAATACAAGGTTGCAGATCCGCTTCCTGTTCGGCGCGGGCCAGCCATTGCCAGCAATCGTGCCAGTCACCCAAGGCAGCCTGGGCCGATTTGAGCTTCGGCAAGGCCGGTTTCGGTAAACGGTCCAGTTCGGGGTAGGCCTCGATGCCATAACGCACACGCTTAATCAGCAAGCGAAGTCGATGGCGATCATGAGCAGGATCGTGCAAGGCTTCATCGAGTTTTTTCCACTGTTTGCCCAGACGCTTCTCGATGCGTTTGCGTAAACCCTTGAGCAACCCCTGACGTTGGGACGCCCGCAGAAAACGCGGGAAGGCATCGAAAATCATCAGCAGCTGCGCCAGCTCAGTGCTCGCCGCAACCGCCGGATAGGCCTCGGCCATTTGCGCCATGCGGCGCTGCGCGGCCTCGGGTTGATCGTGCTCGAGCAAGTACGCCGCCAGCACTTCGCGGTCGCGCAACGGCGTGGTCAGGTCTCCGACCCGGGACGCCGCCACTTCCAGTTGCTCGACCCCGGGCAAGCCGCGCAACGGCCGCAGCAGACTGCGCAAACGGCGAACCGTGGTGCGCAGATCGTGCAACGCTTCCGGGTCGGTGCGGGCATTCAAACGTGCCTGACAGGCCAGCAAACGGACTTCCAGGCCCAGAACATGGGCCACCAACCGATCAACCAAGGCAGACATCGTTTGCTCCCTGAATTGAATTTCTGATGCCTACATCATGCCTTAACGGCCGGCGCGTGATTCACGAATATAGAAACGTGCCTTCTCGGCTTTCCTGGTACAGCCTTCGAACGCTTCGAATTGCTGCTGGGTCTTGGCACCGGTCAGCAACGACAGGGCCTTGGAGTAACTGACGGTGCCGGCAAAACCTTCGGCCTTGGCCAGGTCCAGCTCCCGCCACGCGGCATCGATCCCGCTGCCGCAGCTGTCACGGTAAGCGGTTTTACCGGCACAACCGGCGAGTGCAAGCGCTATCAAAGGCACACAGATCCAGGCTTTCATTACTCACACCTCAAAAATAGGTAAACAGTCGTGCAGGTAAGACGGTCTGGCGCGTGAAAAGTGCCTTGGCCCCGCTGCGGAAACTATAGCGCTCGCGAGAATAACCGTCTGCCGCCATAGAGTGTCGAAAAAACGACGCGTTTACCCTGCCAAGCGACCTTAGCGATTGAAGCACGCCCCTCGTTGGGTGCATTGTTGAACCTTGTCAGACGAGGGCGATTCATGAAAAAACGTGTCGCACTGGTGCTGGGTTCCGGTGGAGCCCGAGGCTATGCCCATATCGGTGTCATTGAAGAGATCGAGCGGCGTGGATACGACATCGCCTGCATCGCCGGTTGTTCGATGGGCGCCGTGGTCGGCGGGATTTATGCCGCCGGCAAACTGGATGAATACCGCAACTGGATCGAGAGCCTGGATTACCTCGACGTGTTGCGTCTGGTGGATGTCAGCTTTCGACTGGGCGCGATTCGCGGGGAAAAGGTCTTCGGGCAGATCCGCAAGATCGTCGGCGAGATCAATATCGAAGACCTGCGCATCCCCTACACGGCGGTGGCTACCGACCTGACCAACCAGCAGGAAATCTGGTTTCAGGAAGGTTGCCTGCACCAGGCGATGCGCGCCTCGGCGGCCATCCCGAGCCTGTTCACGCCGGTGATGCAGGGTAATCGCATGCTGGTGGACGGCGGTATCCTCAACCCTTTGCCGATCGTGCCGGTGGTGTCGAGCCATTGCGACCTGATCATCGCGGTCAACCTCAACTCAACCAACCAGCGCCACTATCAACTGCCGGTGATCCAGCGCCCCGCCGCGTTCAAGACCCGGTTCGACAGCCTGATGAGCTCGGTAGGCTCGAAGTTGCCGTTCCGGCGCAAGCAAGCGGAAAAGTTGCTGCTGCTGGAAAAGGAGGCATTGATCGCAGAGGCGGCCGAGATCAACCCGTGGATCGAATCCGCCGAACCGGAAGCCCAGCAACCGGCGGCTGCCCCGGAACGCGATGGCGCGCCGAAGTCCGCCACCGGCTCATTCATCATCGACAACGTGGGGCCGGCGTCCTTGCTGGATTTGATCAACCAGAGTTTCGAGGTGATGCAGACGTCGTTGGCACAGTACAAGATTGCCGGTTATCCGCCGGATATCCTGATCAACGTGCCGAAGCGGGTGTGCCGGTTTTTCGAGTTTTACAAGGCGCCGGAGTTGATCGCACTGGGGCGGGAGATTGCGCGGGATACACTGGATCGGTATGAGAATGAGCGGGACTCCTGAAGGTCTCGGGTGAATTTGAGGGCCCCTTCGCGAGCAAGCCCGCTCCCACACTTGACCGTGTCTAACTGGAGAACTCGGTCAAGTGTGGGAGCGGGCTTGCTCGCGATGGGGCCGGATCAGGCAACGCAACACCTAAAGCCCACCCTCACTCAAAAGCCGATACCCAACCCCCGCCTCGGTCACGATAAACCGCGGCTGCGTCGGATCATCCACCAGTTTCTGCCGCAAATGCCCGACCACAATCCGCAAGTAATGACTGTCCTCGGTATGGGTCGGCCCCCAGATATCCTTGAGCAATTGCTGCTGGGTGATCACCCGCCCCGGATGCCGCGCCAGTTGCGCCAGCACCGCGTATTCCTTGCGGGTCAACGCCACTTCGACACCGTCGAGCAACACCCGGCGATAAGCCAGGTCCACCGTCAACGGACCGAACGCCAACGCCGCTTGCTGCGCCTCGCCCACCGGCGCCTGACGCAACAAGGCACGCACCCGCGCCAGAAATTCCTGAATGCCGAACGGCTTGGTCACGTAGTCGTTCGCACCGCCATCCAGCGCTTCGACTTTTTGCCCTTCGCCGGCACGCACCGACAGGACCAGCACCGGCACCGTCGACCATTCACGAAACTCGCGCAGCACTTGCTGGCCGTCCATGTCCGGCAGACCGAGGTCGAGCACCAGCAGGTCCGGTTTGTTCAACGCAGCCTGTGCCAGACCTTCCGTGCCGGTGCCGGCCTCAAGCACTTTATAACCTTGGGAAACGAGGCTGATGCGCAGGAACTTACGGATCTGCGGTTCGTCGTCAATGACCAAAATGGTCGCAGTCTGGCTCATGGTTTCTGATCGTGGCATAGAGAAATCCAAAGGGTATCAGGCTTCACAGTCAGCGCTCACTTTCAAACGCAGGCTGCTCCTGCAATGGCAAGTGAAGGGTGATGCAAGTGCCACGCCCTTCGATACCGTCGCCGACGCTGATTCGCCCGCCATGTGCCCCGACCATGCCCTGACAGATCGCCAGCCCCAGCCCCGTACCCTGCCCGCCACGATCACCGCGCGCGGCGGTGTAGAACATGTCGAAAATCTTCGCCCGTTCCTCTTCGGGAATCCCCGGTCCTTCATCGCTCACCGAGAAGAACAGCTCGTTTTCATCTACTCCGGCGCGCAATTGCAAACGCCCATGAACCGGTGAAAACCGCGCTGCGTTTTCCAGCACGTTGACCAGCGCCTGTTCGATCAGCGCGGCGTGAACGTAGAGCAACGGCAACTCCGGTGGCACATCAGTGCTGACCTGCAACGGCGCCAGCACTGCGCGCAGGCGATTGAGCGAACTGCCCACGATGTCGGCCGGCGACACCCAGTCCCGCGCCAGCTTCAGTGCGCCGTGACCGAGGCGGGTCATGTCCAGCAGGTTTTGAATGTAGCGATCAAGGCGCTCGGCCTCATCGCGTGTACCTTCGAGCAATTCGCGGCGGTCCTCCAGCGGGATCGCCTCGCCCAGTGCCAACAGGCTGTCAATGCTGCCGCGCATGGACGTCAGCGGCGTGCGCAAATCGTGGGACACCGACGCCAGCAAGGCACTGCGCAGTTGCTCGGTTTCCCCGTGCAGCCGCGCCGCTTCCAGGTCTTCGGCCAGTTGCGCACGAGCCAGGGCCTGGGCCAGCGGCTGACTCAGCGCGGTCAGCAGACGCCGACGCTGGCCACTCAAGGTCTGCCCCTCCCTGGCACAGACGCCGAGCAGCGCCAGCGGCCCGTCTTCCACGGACAGCGGCCACCACCACCAACGCCCGAACGGCAGCGTGCCGGTGCCCGCGCCCGCCGGTTGATCGTGTTGCCAGGCCCAGTCGGCGGCAGCGCGTTCGGCTTCGGAAAACTCCAGCGGGCCACCGGCTTCGACTTTCCAGCCGCTCTGGCCATCGCGATTGAGCAGGCACAATTGCAGATCACTCCAGCCTTCGAGGTGATGAGCAGCGGCATTGACCACGGCCTGACGGTCAGTGGCAGCCGTCAGTTTGCGCGACAGGTCGAGCAGTTCGGTGGTTTCCTCCTGAGTGTCGCGCAAGGCCTGCAATTGCCGCCGCTGGCGCGCCGCGAGGTTGCCGGTAAGTGCCGCCATCAGCAGGAAGAACAGCAAGGTCAGCACGTCTTCTTCGCGCTGGATGCTGAAGGAAAAAGTCGGTGGAATGAACAGGAAGTCGTAAGTCAGGAAGGACAGCGCGGCACAGGCCAGCGCCGGGCCGAGGCTGCTGCGCACCGCCACCAGCAACACGGCGGCGAGGAACACCAGCGAGATGTTCGGCAGCGGCAAGACACTCGCCACCGCCCAGGCCAGGGCACTGGCGAGCACGGTCGCGACCAGCGCCAGCGCATAGTCGAACCACACCAGCGACTGTACCGGGCGTTGTCGTGGCGGGTCCTGTTCGTGATCGCTGTCGATGACGTTGATTTCCAGCCCGCGCGCATGGCGCAACAGACGCGCCGCCAAGCCGCCACCGAACAACCGACGGCGCAATCGCTGCCGGGACCGACCAACCAATACCAGGCTGGCGCGTCGTTCGGTGGCGTGCTGAATCAGCGTTTTCGCCACCTCACCGGCCCGCAGCAACACCACTTCACCGCCGAGGCGTTCGGCCAGTTGCTGGGCACTTTGCAGACGCTGGCGTGATTGCTCATCACGCACGCTGCCGTTGTCGACATGCACCAGACTCCACGGCAGATGCCGGCGCTGAGCAACACGGCTGGCGTGACGCACCAGACGCTCGGCCTGGCTATCGCCATCGACGCCGACCAGCAAACGACCGCGCACCGCCGGTGCTGCCTGGCCAAGTTGGCGATACCCCTGGGCCAGGTCGTTATCGACCTGAGCCGCTGCAGTTTGCATCGCCAGCTCACGCAGGGCGGTGAGGTTTGTCTGGGAAAAGTACGCATCGATGGCCGCCCGCGCCTGCTCCGGCACATAGACCTTGCCGTCACGCAGACGCTCAAGCAGCTCGCGTGGGGGCAAGTCGATCAACAGCAATTCGTAGGCTTCTTGCAGTACCCAGTCCGGCAGGGTTTCGCGGACCTGCACCCCGGTGATACCGCGCACCTGATCATTGAGGCTCTCCAGGTGCTGGACGTTGACCGTGGTGTACACGTCAATGCCGGCGGCCAGCAGTTCCTGGATGTCTTGCCAGCGTTTGGCGTGACGGCTGCCCGGTGCATTGCTGTGGGCCAGTTCGTCCACCAGCACCAGTTTCGGTTTGGCGGCGAGCAAGCCGTCGAGGTCCATTTCCTCGAGGGTCACGCCGCGGTATTCCGAGCGCACCAGGGGTTGCTGCGGTAAACCGCCGAGCAGCGCCTCGGTCTCGGCGCGACCATGGGTTTCGACGACGCCAGCGATGAGTTTCACGCCTTGACGAAGTTGGGTATGGGCGGCTTGCAGCATGGCGTAGGTCTTGCCGACACCCGGCGCGGCACCGAGGAATACCTTGAGCCGGCCACGGCCATCGCGGGGCAGGTCTGCTAACAGCGCGTCGGCGCGGCCGGAGTCACTCATCTGTCATTGCCTTGTTCGACTTTAAATTGGGGTGTTGCCTTAAAGGATCGCAGCCTTCGGCAGCTCCTACATTGGTTGGCGTACACCCTGTAGGAACTGGCGAAGCCTGCGATCTTTTGATCTACAGTTTTTCCAGCGCCATATTCAGCGCCAACACATTCACCACCGGCGGTCCCACCAGCGGCTGCTCGATGTGCGTATCCAACAGATTCTGAAGCGTCGCCACCGGCAGATTCCGCGCCGCTGCCACTCGTGCCAGTTGATAGGCAATCGCTGCCGGAGGCAAGTGTGGATCGAGGCCGCTGCCAGAAGTGGTCACCAGCGCCAACGGCACCGGCCCTTGCCCTGGCACCCGCTGTTTGTTGGCGTCGTCGATTACCCGAGTGGCCAGGGCCGGGTTACTTGGCGAGAGGTTACTGGCGCTGCTCGACACCGTGGCGAAAGCACCCGCGGATGGCCGTGGATGGAACCAGGCATCACCGGTGAAATCCTGGGCAATCAGGGAAGAGCCGCGGACCTTGCCATCGGCGTCGTGTACGAGGCTGCCGTTGGCTTGATCAGGGAATGCAACCTGGGCGACACCGGTCACCACCAAGGGGTAAGCGACGCCGGTGATCAGGGTCATCAAGACCAGCAGGCTCAGGGCCGGACGTATCATTGTGGACATTTCAAAATCCTCGAATTCAGTGAAGAACTGTAGGAGCGAGCGTGCTCGCGATGAAATTGAAAGCGCCGCGTTTAGACAGAATGGGCGCGTTATCGTTAACCATCATCGCGAGCAAGCTCGCTCCTACATTAGTGGACAGGTGTTCGCTTAAACCAGATGCAGCGCCGTCAACAGCATGTCGATCGCCTTGATGCCCACGAACGGCACCAGAATCCCGCCCAATCCATAGATCAGCAGATTGCGACGCAGCAACGCCGCCGCACTCGCCGCCTGCACCCGCACGCCGCGCAAGGCCAGTGGAATCAGCACCACAATGATCAAGGCGTTGAACACGATCGCCGAGAGAATCGCACTCTGCGGACTGCTCAAATGCATCACGTTGAGCACACCCAATTGCGGGTAGATCGAGGCGAACAGCGCCGGCAGGATGGCGAAGTATTTGGCCACGTCGTTAGCGATGGAAAAGGTCGTCAGCGCACCGCGGGTCACCAGCAATTCCTTGCCGATCTGCACCACGTCCAGCAACTTGGTCGGATCGCTGTCGAGGTCGACCATGTTCGCCGCCTCGCGCGCGGCTTGCGTACCATCGTTCATTGCCATGCCGACGTCTGCCTGAGCCAGGGCCGGGGCGTCGTTGGCACCGTCGCCGCACATCGCGACCAGGCGGCCATCGTTCTGCTCGTGACGAATACGCGCGAGTTTTTTCTCCGGTGTGGCTTCGGCCAGCACATCGTCGACGCCCGCTTCTGCCGCAATGGCGGCTGCGGTCAGCGGGTTGTCGCCGGTCACCATGACCGTGCGAATCCCCAATTTGCGCAGCTCGGCAAAACGTTCGCGGATGCCGGGTTTGACCACGTCCTTGAGGTGGATCGCACCGAGCAATTTACCGTCGACGCAGACCAGCAACGGCGTGCCGCCGCTCTGGGCAATCTTGTCGATTTCACGGGACAGTGCCGGTGCGAGATCGGCGCGTTTCAGGCCGACGAACGCCAGCAACGAATCCACTGCGCCCTTGCGATACACGCGGCCCTGATAGTCAACGCCGGACAGGCGGGTTTCAGCACTGAACGGTACGGCGGTCAACAGCTCGGTGCTCGGCTCAGGCTGCGGATGCAGGCCCCGCAGATACTCGACGATGGATTTACCTTCCGCCGTGTCATCGGCCAGCGAAGCGAAAAGCGCGCCCTCGGCCAGCTCTCTGGCGTTCACTCCCGGTGCGGCATACACCGCGGTGCAACGACGGTTACCGAAGGTGATGGTGCCGGTCTTGTCCAGCAGCAGGACATGCACGTCGCCTGCGGCTTCCACGGCGCGACCGGATTTGGCGATCACGTTCAGGCGCACCAGACGGTCCATACCGGCAATACCGATGGCCGAGAGCAAACCGCCGATGGTGGTCGGAATCAGCGTGACCAATAACGCCACCAGGAACACCAGCGGCAGGCTGCCGTTGGCGAAGTGGGCGAACGGTTGCAGGGTGACGACCACCAACAGGAAGATCAGGGTCAGGCCGATCAGCAGGATGTCGAGCGCCACTTCGTTCGGGGTTTTCTGGCGTTTGGCGCCTTCGACCAACGCGATCATGCGGTCCAGGGTCGACTCACCGGGGTTGGCGGTGATGCGCACCAGCAGCCAGTCCGACACCAGGCGAGTGTTGCCGGTGACGGCCGAACGGTCGCCGCCGGATTCGCGGATCACCGGCGCGGATTCACCGGTAATCGCGGCCTCGTTGACCGCCGCGATGCCTTCGATCACCTCGCCGTCACCGGGGATCATTTCCCCGGCTTCGACACGCACCACATCGCCCTTGCGCAGCGTCGTGGCCGGCACCACTTGAAAGGCGCCGTTGCTGGTTTTGCGACGAGCGCTCAAGCCTTCGCTGCCGGCCTTGAGGCTGTCGGCGCGAGCCTTGCCGCGGCCTTCGGCCAAGGCTTCGGCGAAGTTGGCGAAGAGCACGGTGAACCACAGCCACAGCGCGATTTGCGCGGCGACGAAGGTCGGCACGGCGCTGTCAGGAATGAAGCACAACACAGTGGTCAAAACCGCAGTCAGTTCGACCACCAGCATCACCGGCGCACGCTGCAATTGCCGTGGGTCGAGCTTGACGAAGGCTTGCACCAGCGCCGGGCGCCACAGGGCCGAGATCGCAGTTTTCGGTTGTTCCGGCGCCTTCACGGTGGCGGTTTTAGTTACGGGCATATTCATCATTGACTCCTTAGAAGCCCATGCTCAGATGTTCAGCGATTGGGCCCAGCGCCAGGGTCGGCAGAAAGGTCAGGCCGCCCACCAGCAAAATGGTCACGGTCAGCAACGTCACAAACAACGGGCCATGAGTCGGGAAGCTGTTCTGGCCAATCGGCGCGGTTTTCTTCATGGCCAGGCTGCCGGCCAGGGCCAGTACCGGAAGGATGTAGCCGAAGCGACCGATCAACATCCCCAGGCCGAGCATCAGGTTGTGGAACGCGGTGTTGGCACCGAAGCCGCCGAACGCCGAACCGTTGTTGGCACTGGCTGAGGTGTAGGCGTAAAGCAACTGACTGAAACCGTGAGCACCCGGGTTACTCACCGAGGCCACCGGACCGGGCAGGCTCGCGGCAATCGCGCCAAGCACCAGCACGCCGACCGGCATCACCAGCAGGGTCACTACCAGCAGTTGCACTTCCCTGGCCTGCAGTTTCTTGCCGAGATATTCCGGGGTACGGCCGATCATCAGGCCGGCGAGGAACACCGCGATCAACACGTTGAGCAACATGCCGTAGAGGCCCGCACCGACGCCGCCGAAGATCACTTCGCCGACCATCATGTTGACCATCGCCACCATCCCGCTGAGCGGGTTGAGGCTGTCATGCATGCCGTTGACCGAACCGTTGGATGCTGCCGTCGTGGTCACCGACCACAGCACCGTGGCGGTGGTACCGAAGCGCGCTTCCTTGCCTTCAAGCGGCGCGGTCTGTTCGACGGCGACGTTGTTCAGGGTCGGATTCGGTTGGTACTCGGCCCACAGCGAAGTCGCGCCGCCAATCAGGAACAGCGCCAGCATGCAGGCGATGATTGCGCGACTCTGACGCAGGTCTTTCACGTAGTGGCCGAAGGTGAACACCAGGGCAACCGGGATCAGGATGATTGAGGCCACCTCGAACAGGTTGCTCCACGCCGTCGGGTTCTCGAACGGATGCGCCGAGTTGACGCCGAAGAAGCCACCACCGTTGGTACCCAATTGCTTGATCGCAATCTGGCTGGCGGCCGGGCCGAGCGGGATCACCTGATCGACGCCTTGCATCGTCACGGCATTCACGTACTGCGCGAAGGTTTGCGGCACGCCCTGCCAGACCAGATACAGCGCCAGCAGCAGGCACAGCGGCAGCAGGCCATAAAGGGTGGCGCGGGTCATGTCGACCCAGAAATTGCCCAGGGTTTTGGTCGACTTGCGACCGATGCCGCGACACAACGCAACCAACACGGCCAGACCGGTGGCGGCGCTGACGAAGTTCTGCACGGTAAGGCCGACCATCTGGCTCAGGTAGCTCAGGGTCGCTTCGCCACTGTAGGACTGCCAGTTGGTGTTGGTCATGAAGCTGACGGCGGTATTGAACGCCTGTGTCCACTCCTGGCCCGGCAGGTTTTGCGGGTTCAGCGGCAGGTGGTCCTGGAACAACAGAATCGCGAACAACAGCAAGAAGCCCGCAAGGTTGAAGGCGAGCAAGGCCAGGGTGTATTTCTGCCAGCTCTGTTCGGCCTGCGGATCAACACCGGCCACCCGATAACAGCCCCGCTCCACCGGCCCTATGATCGGTGTCAGCCAGGTGCGCTGCCCCTCCATGACCTTGTAGTAGAACCGCCCGAGAAACGGTGCCGGGATCAGCACCACGGCGAAGAAGGCCAGGATCAGCCAATAGTCATAACTGTGCATAGCCGCTCCTAGTTCCGATCCGCGCGCAACAGCGCAACCAACAGATAAATGAACAGCCCCACTGCCAACAGCAGTGACACCCCGTCCAGAACGCTCATGGAAGTTCTCCGTGTTACGGCGTATTGCCGCGTGTGGAGTCATTGTCGGAAGGAAGGCTGTAAAGGAACGAGACCGAGGGTGTTGGCTGTGCATAAAGAAAGCGTAAAGAGTGGGTTTATGCCTTCGTTACAGCCGAGTTTGCGGCATTTATTCGGGCCTCTTCGCGAGCAAACCCGCTCCCACATTTGGTTTCCAGCGAACATAGATTGGGTGTTCGACGCCAATCAAATGTGGGAGCGGGCTTGCTCGCGATGGCGGCAGAACAGACGACAACGCCCTCAACTGGCGCACAAAAAACGGTAATTCGGTGGCAAACATCCCCGATACGACACCTTTTTACGCTTTACGACTGCCACCACAACACTGGCACGCCCACTGCACACGCCCTCCCCCGAGCTTTACAAACCGTTCAGGGAGCAAACGATGAACACACAACTCAAACCCACTCTGGGCACGCTGCACCTGTGGGGCATTGCGGTCGGACTGGTAATTTCCGGTGAGTATTTCGGCTGGAGTTACGGCTGGGGCGTGGCCGGGACACTTGGATTTCTGGTGACCTCCTTCATGGTCGCCACCATGTACACCTGCTTCATCTTCAGTTTCACCGAGCTGACCACCGCCATTCCCCACGCAGGTGGCCCCTTTGCCTACAGCCGCCGCGCCTTTGGCGAGAAAGGCGGATTGATCGCCGGATTGGCGACGCTGATCGAATTCGTCTTCGCCCCACCGGCCATTGCGCTGGCCATCGGCGCGTACCTGAACGTGCAGTTCCCGGCACTCGATCCGAAGCACGCGGCGGTCGGCGCCTACATTGTGTTCATGGGCCTGAACATCCTCGGCGTGAAACTGGCGGCGACATTCGAGCTGGTGGTCTGCGTCCTGGCAGTCGCCGAGTTGCTGGTGTTCATGGGCGTGGTGGCGCCGGCGTTCAGCTTCAGCAACTTTGCGCTCAATGGCTGGGCCGGTTCCGATGTGTTTGGCGCACCGGCGATTGCCGGGATGTTTGCGGCGATTCCATTCGCGATCTGGTTCTTCCTGGCCATCGAAGGTGCAGCCATGGCCGCCGAAGAAGCCAAGGACCCGAAACGCACGATTCCGAAGGCGTACATCAGCGGCATTCTGACCTTGGTGCTATTGGCCATGGGCGTGATGTTCTTTGCGGGCGGCGTCGGCGACTGGCGCACCCTGTCGAACATCAACGACCCACTGCCACAAGCAATGAAAACCGTGGTCGGCGAAAGCTCCGGCTGGTTGCACATGCTGGTATGGATCGGCCTGTTCGGCCTGGTGGCGAGTTTCCACGGGATCATCCTCGGCTACTCGCGGCAGTTCTTCGCCCTCGCCCGTGCCGGATATCTGCCGGCATCGCTGGCCAAACTCTCGCGTTTCCAGACGCCACACCGGGCGATCATCGCCGGTGGCGTGATTGGCATCGCGGCAATCTACAGCGACGGTTTGATCAACCTGGGCGGCATGACGCTGACGGCGGCAATGATCACCATGGCGGTGTTCGGCGCAATCGTGATGTACATCATGAGCATGCTCAGCCTGTTCAAACTGCGTAAAACCGAACCGAACCTGGAACGCACATTCCGCGCGCCGTGCTACCCGCTGGTGCCGTTCATTGCATTGGTACTGGCGGTGGTGTGCCTGGTGGCGATGGCCTGGTTCAACACATTGATCGGGTTGATCTTCCTCGGTTTCATGGCGGCGGGTTTCGTGTACTTCATGCTGACGGCGCAATTGCGCGCCGATGCGCCGGCGGATGCGATGCTGACAGGCCTCTGAATCGCAGCAGGTGTTGCGGGCAGATCAGGCATAGAATGGAACCACTGCGAAACTGAATCGCTCAAAGTGGTATGCACGATCGGTTGGCGAAACCCGTCAGCCGGCCTGCCCTCAAGGAGAGCCTTTATGCCCTGGTATGCCTGGTTGATTCTGGTCGTTGCAATCGGCTCGATCGTGGGTGGTTTGATGATGCTGCGTGACACCGCCAACAAGGTCGAGCTGACCGAAGAGCAACGTAAACGCGTCGCTGAACGCAATGCGCAAGCGGATGCCAAGGATGCGCAGGACCGCTGAAACAAAAATCCGCTGTTGTGAGCGGAGTTTGTTTTTCACCCTTTAGGAGCGAGCTTGCTCGCGATGGACGTTAACGATAACGCGTGTTTACTGGCTAAACGCGGCGCTCTTGAGTCCATCGCGAGCAAGCTCGCTCCTACAAGTGACTGGGTTTATTTTTCCCAATCGGCCTTGGCGATGTGCAAGCCATGCAGCCCTTTGTAGGCCGCACGCTCCGGTTGGCTCCAGCCTTCCAGCAACGAATCCTCCACCCTGTAAATCTCTACCCCCAACGGGCGACACACGCTGAGTGGGTCCTGCGCATCCGGCCCCCACATGGCCAGCGACAGATCGCCTCCCGGACAGGTCGACAGCGCACACAGCAAATCGATCTCGGCAAAAAACTCCAGGTAATCGCCCTTCTGCGCCGGACAGGCTTTCATGAAGTACATGTCGTCGTGATTGAGCCCCGTGCACTGGAAAATGTTCAGCACGTCATGCACGTCGAACTCAGTCAAGCCACGGGGCAACACGGCACGTGTCAGGTTCGAGTGGCAGTGATGATGGAAGTCTTCGCCGGTGAGCATTTTGTTCACGTAAGGATCGCAGCGAGTGCCCAGCAAGTCGTGCAGGCGACCGCCATGTTCGTCGATGCCGTAACCGGCCAGGCTGTCATCGGTGATGGTCACCAGCGGCCGTAAAAAAGGCAGGTTCGACCAGAGCCGGTCATGGGTGCTGACGTGCGCGCCCTGCAACTGGCGGGTTCGCGCCGCCCACAAGCGTTCACGCGGATCATTGGCGTTCCAGACGTTGAAATCGCCGACTTGCGGACCGACCGGCGTGGTCACGCGAAACACTTGTCCGGCCGGGACTTTCCAGGCGCGACCGGTGCGGATCGGCACTTCGAACTGCTCGATCAACGTGCGACGGTCCTTGCTGTCGCGGATCCGTTCGTAAAAGGCTTTGTCCACCTGCAACGCCGAGCCTTTGCTGACTTGATAAGCCGCCGGATAGTCTTTGTACATGGCACGAATCCTCGATCAGTGATGGGAGTGTGGAGCAAGCATTTGCAACAGGAGCTGTTCGGAGTCGTCGAGATAAAGGCTCATGGCATCCCCGGCAGCGCGTTTGTCACCTTCGGCGAGCAACTCATGGATCTGCCGGTCGCGCGCCAGCCACGGCGCCTGGAACCTCGACTCATCGGGAGCGGTGCAAAACACCAGGCGCAATTGCGCGACGACATTGGTGAAGAACTCATCGAACAACGGACTGCCCAGCAGCCCGACGATGTGTTGATGAAACGCCAGGCTGTGCGTACCGACGGCACGCCAGTCCTCGCGTTCATGGGCCAGTTCGGTGGCTTCCAGCGCCTCCAGCATCCGGTCGGACTGATAGTCGCGCAGCGGCTGGCTCGCGCTGATGGCTTGCAGTTCGAGGGTGCGACGCACGTTGAACAGGTCCCGCACATCCCCGGCCCCGAGCCTGCGCACCATCACGCCTTTGTTTCGCACATAAAGGGTCAGCCCCTCCTGCCCCAAACGATGCAAGGCTTCACGAATAGTGTTGCGGGAAGCGTTGTAGGCCGAGACGAGGTCGTTTTCCACCAGCGCCATGCCGGGCAGCAAACGTCCGCCAATGATGTCGGCACGCAATTCCAATGTGATGTGATCGACCAGGGACAGTCCGCTGTTCATGCTCATCGCCTCATGATTGTTCAACAATCGTCAGCGAACGAGTAATCAATATCCGTGCCAGCTCATTCGATGAGCTCTGACGGCGTTGGACGCATCTGCATGCTTTTTAGAAGTAGAAGTACAGTCACCATCCAATTTCCATTGGTTAAGATGGCGCATTGTTGCGGAGATTCCAGATGCGTTACTCGCAGGACCATAAAGCCCAGACCCATCAACGCATCATCAAGGAAGCCTCAGCGCGATTTCGCCGTGACGGTATCGGCGCGACCGGCCTGCAACCTCTGATGAAAGCACTGGGTTTGACTCACGGTGGCTTTTACTCGCATTTCAAATCCAAGGATGAGCTGGTCGAAAAAGCCCTGCAGGCGGCTGGCGAACAATGCGACGCTGTCTGCGCCGAGCTGTTCGCCCAGGAGCACCCGCTGGAGGCGTTCATCGACACCTATTTGTCCGAATGGCACCAGACTTCACCCGATCAAGGGTGTCCGCTACCGACCATGTCATCGGAGCTCGGCCTGCGTGGACAGCCAAGCCCGACTTCGGATGTGGTACTCAACGCGAGGCTCGAACAAATACAAGGCACCCTTGAGGGCGAGAACGCCGCCGACCAGAGCATCTTCATCATGTCAGCGCTGGTCGGGGCGTTGCTGCTGTCACGCAGTGTCGAGAGCCCCGAGCTGGCTCAGCGGATTCTCGACATCACACGCACATTTCTCAAAGAGCCCCGGGATTAACCCTGCCAGCGTTTGAACAATACGCTGGCGTTGACCCCGCCAAAGCCGAAGCCGTTGGACAGCGCGTATTCGATTGCCATCGGCCGCGCCTTGCCGTGGACGATATCCACACCTTGCGTGGCCGGGTCCGGGTTATCGAAATTGAGAGTGGCCGGCGCAATCTGATCGCGGATCGCCAACAGCGTGAAGATTGCCTCGATCCCGCCCGCCGCGCCGAGCAAATGCCCGGTGGCCGACTTGGTCGACGTGACCGCAATCTTGTTGTCTGAGCCGAACAACGACTTGATCGCCGCCAGCTCCCCCGCATCCCCGACCGGTGTCGAAGTGGCGTGAGCGTTGAGGTGCTGCACCTGGTCCGCAGAAATACCCGCCTGAGCCAGCGCCAGCGACATCGCCCGTCGCGCACCGCTGCCGTCTTCGGGGCCCGCGGTCAGGTGATAGGCATCGGCACTGGTGCCGTATCCGACCAGTTCCGCCAGCGGTTGCGCGCCACGAGCCAGAGCATGTTCCAGGGATTCGATCACCAGAAGACCTGCACCCTCGCCCATGACAAAGCCATCGCGATCGCGGTCGAAGGGCCGCGAAGCACGTTCCGGGGTGTCGTTGAAACCGCTGGACAAGGCCCGGGCAGCGGCGAAACCGGCAAGGCTGACGCGATCGATCGCCGCTTCCGCGCCGCCGCACACTGCAATATCCGCTTCGCCACAACGAATCAGCCGCGCCGCATCGCCAATCGCCTGAACCCCGGCAGCACACGCCGTTACCGGAGCACCCAGCGGACCTTTGAAACCATGCTGGATCGACACATGGCCCGCGGCCAGATTGACCAGGAAAGAAGGAATGGTGAATGGCGACAAACGTCGTGGGCCACGGCTGTCCGTGGTGCGCACCGCATCGGCAATCGCGCCGAAACCACCGACGCCCGAACCGATGATGGTAGCCGTGCGCTCCTGAGCATCAGCGGTTTGCGCCTGCCAACCGGCTTGCTCGATCGCCTGACGCGCCGCTTCCATGGCGAACAGGATGAACCGGTCCATCTTCTTCTGTTCTTTGGGCGGGGTTGCCCGGTCCGGGTCAAAACCAGCCTCGGCATCATCGGCCAGCGTCGGTACTGCACCGCCGACCTTGGCCGGCAGATCCGCCACGACTTCCTCCGGCAAAGTGCGCAAACCGGAGCGTCCGGACAACAGACGTGCCCACACCGCTTCGACACCACTACCCAGCGGCGACACCAGCCCCATGCCCGTTACAACCACTCGACGATCACTCATACCGCAATATCCTCATGCCGATTGCTGGCGCTTTATTTGTAACGCGCAGCGGCTTTGCTTTTGGAAAGGTTTGGCGCCATCACGTGTCGCGCCGCAACAAAGGCGTGCCACTCGCTGGCATCCGGCAACGACGGAATAGTGATCAGCTCGCCCTGGTCCAGACCCGACAGCGCCGCGTCGACCATCTCCCCTGCTTCCATGACCATATCCGCCGGGATCTGGGTGGCGTCGATACCAGAGCGCTCCCAGATTTCGGTGCGTGTTACGCCGGGCAACACAACCTGCACCTTGACACCCGTGCCATCGAGCTCGGCATTCAACGACTGGGTCAGGCTTAACACATAAGCCTTGCTGGCGCTGTAAGTGGCGTTGAAACGCTCAGGGAACAACGCCACCACTGACGCGATATTGATGATCGTGCCTCGACCCGCCTTGGCAAAACTGGCGGCCGCCGCCGATGCCAGCCGCGTGACCGCCGTCACGTTCAGTTGAATCAAGCGCTCCATCTGCTCCATATCGGAGTTGGCCAGCAAACCATCGGCCGCAACACCGGCATTGTTCAGCAACAGGCTGATGCTCGAATCACTGCGAAGGCGCTGCTCGAGCTTGAGTACATCATCCTTTTGCGTCAGATCCGCCTTGAGCACCTCGACCTGAACACCGTGCTCGGCGCGTAGCTTGCTCGCCGCCGCCTCCAGCCGCTCCTGATCACGAGCAACCAACAACAAATCAAAACCGCGCGCTGCCAACCGCTCAGCGTAGATGGCACCAATACCGGAGGAAGCACCGGTGACTAGGGCTGTGCCTTGGGTCTGGAGAGAATTCATGACAGTGCTCCTGAAAAAGTGTGTAGGGAAGACAATGCCCGCGCTTCAGAACGCTTCGGCCGATAACGAATTTATTATAGGCATAATCTAATAACAATATGATAGTCGTAATTTTTTCCATGCCGACGGGAGGTACTCAAGCGCTACTGACGTCAAAATGCAAAAAGGCCGGTCAATGACCGGCCCCTGGCGCTGAATCTACAAGCTTAGTTCACCTCGAGCTTTTCGCGGTTCTTATCCAGGATGGCTTTGCCTATCCCCTTCACCTCGAGCAGTTCATCTATCGAGGAAAATGGCCCGTTACTCTCCCGATACGCAACAATCGCTTTGGCTTTCGCTTCCCCTACGCCGGCCAGCTCACGCTGCAGTGTCGAGGCGTCGGCGTGGTTCAAGTCCAACTTGTCAGACTGGACCTGAGGTGAAATCTCCATGACCAGAGGTGCGTTGTCTGCACCGGGCTTGGCCGTCGGCGCAGCAACAGCTGCAACAGCTGCAACAGAGGTGCTGGTGAGCAGGGCAAAAACCAGGGAGTAGAAGTAGCCAGTACGCATAAGTGAAGCTCCATGACATCGATTGAGAAAGCAGCTTTTCCGAAGCTGCCTTCCAAACTTAGGCGATGTACGGGGTCTGTCAAAAATGGGTTGGTTACAGAATATGAAACAGTCGACGGCGACGGGGGGACGGATGAACCACGATAACGCTGCCGAGAAAGTTGGCAAAGGTGCCCGACGGACCAGTTATACTTGCTCCCATACCTCGCAGGCACCGCTCTCTTGGGTAAAAAGGCAATGTCCCAGCGACTGTGCGGATCGTTCCAAGTCGATATCACCCCTATTCGTAAACTTTCAGGCAGCCTCCCAATGAGCGTGAATGAAGCGCTGGGAAACACTGCGATGCATTTTCGGGAACATCAATAACAATGATTTACTTGTGGCTGGCACCGGCTCTTGCTCTTCTTTCTCTCGCGTTAACTGCCGCCCTGCGGCGATATGCGTTGTCTCGAAGCATCATCGATATCCCCAATGCCCGTAGCTCCCATACCATTCCAACACCGCGTGGTGGCGGGGTTGCTATCGTTGTGACATTCCTGCTTTCACTACCGGTTTTTGGGGTATTGGGACTGGTTCCTTGGCAGCAGCTGATCGCAATAGGCGGAAGCGGAGCGATCGTGGCTGTTATCGGGTTTATGGACGATCATGGCCATATCGCTGCCCGGTGGCGACTGCTCGGGCATTTTGCAGCCGGTATCTGGGCGCTTGCCTGGCTGGGTGGGCTTGCTCCGGTAGTGTTTTTCGGTATCACCCTGAACCTGCATTGGATCGGTAATTGTCTGGCGGTGGTTTATCTGGTCTGGCTGCTGAATCTTTACAATTTCATGGACGGAATCGATGGCATCGCGAGCGTTGAAGCATTGTCCGCTTGTCTCAGCGCATGTTTGCTCTACGGGTTAAGTGGCGCGTCGATGCTTATCTGGGGACCATTGACCATGGCCGTGGCCGTAGTGGGCTTCCTGTACTGGAATTTCCCGCCAGCGCGAATTTTCATGGGGGACGCAGGGAGCGGATTCCTGGGCATTGCCTTGGGAGTTTTGTCTTTGCAGGCTGCTTGGGTTTCTTCAGATTTATTCTGGGCCTGGCTGATTCTGTTAGGCGTATTCATCGTCGACGCAACCTTCACGCTGATACGTCGACTGCTTCGCGGCGATAAGGTCTATGAGGCTCATCGCAGCCATGCCTATCAGTTCGCATCACGCCAATATGGCAAGCATTTACCAGTAACGCTCGCCGTCGGCGCCATCAATTTGTTTTGGTTGTTGCCAATAGCTTACTGCGTAACTCAATTGGGCCTTGATGGTACTTGGGGAGTGGTTATCGCTTATGCCCCGCTGATTATTCTCGCCTCGAAATATCATGCAGGCCAGCTTGAGGCTTCTGTTCCGACTTGATTGTCTTCAGGCGCTCTGGAGTGGACCGACTGCGAGCGCCAAGAACAGTGATTGAGTAATGGCAGTTTCAGGAGCGGGGCCTTTGCATAGAGTGCTCCGCTTCTCATCCAGCTCAATCCTTTAAGCCGTCTCTGCGCTTGCCTCGACGCCTGATTCCCTTACCTATAACCAGACTCATTACCGGACCGGCGCCCCACCCGAACAACAATGCCAGGACGATATAGGCTGCTAACGGTAGTTGCGGAGTAGACCATCCGAAAAAGGTTAGCGCTGCAGGCTGATTGTTTTCAAGAATGAATACGATCACCAGCGTAACTAGCAACACTATCAACGTCAGTGCGATTACTCGCTTTGCGCTAGTCATCTACACCTCTTGCCGATAATCAGAGATCATTCTCTTCATCCTCATTCACCCGATCCCGCAACTCTTTCCCCGGCTTGAAATGCGGAACGAATTTACCGTCAAGGCTGACGGACTGGCCGGTTTTCGGATTGCGACCCACGCGTGGCGCGCGGTAGTGCAGGGAGAAGCTGCCGAACCCACGGATCTCGATGCGATCACCGGTGGCCAGGCATTGGGACATTTGCTCGAGCATGGTCTTGATAGCCAGCTCTACATCCTTAGATGAGAGCAGCCCTTGATGGGTGACAATTCGTTCGATCAACTCCGACTTCGTCATATTTTTCCCTTCTTTTTCAAGCAGCTAGGAAAAGCGCTTCAAAGGTTTTAGCATGCCCGGAAGAATTTGAACAGCCCGAGGTCTGACATATCTTTAGCGGTATTCAGCGCGAGCATTGATCCCGCCTTGCCCTGCTCATCTGCAGATGACCAGCATGGTGCGCGTCACGAAACCGGCGGGATTGAAGCCGAAAGGATATTCATCTTCGTCTTTGGCATCATCGGATCTCGTGACCACCTTGTAACCAGCTCCCTTGCACTCCTTGGCTGCGCGCTTGTGACACTTTTCCCACCCCGACCCTAACCCGGAACAATCGACCTCGATACCACTAACCCCGCGCACTGCATGAGTCTTGGCATTAGTGGTACAACCCGCCAATGTCAGTAATGCTATTGCGACAATCAGCTTGTTCATTCTTTTCCTTATGCCGGGCGCCCTGCCCGACTGCGTTCGCTTTTGGCTAAAGATTAGCTGCAAATAAACGATTGATCCGATTAAAGAAAGAGACAGCTTCGCAGGACTGTTGGTTTCATGGGCAGGCATTTTCACGCCAGGCATCCCTGGTCGCATCAAATCGCAGGCACAAAAAAGGGCGACCGAAGTCGCCCTTTTTCTATGGTCTGACAGAACTTAGTTCTGCTTTTCCATTTGTGCACGCAACAGGTCGCCCAGAGTGGTAGGACCAGGAGCAGCAGTGTCCGAAGCTGGCTTGTCGCGCAGGCTCTGGATTGCTTCTTTCTCTTCTTCAACGTCTTTCGACTTGATGGAGAGCTGGATTACACGGCTCTTGCGGTCAACGCTGATGATCTTGGCTTCTACTTCTTCGCCTTCTTTCAGAACGTTGCGCGCGTCTTCAACGCGGTCACGGCTGATTTCGGAGGCTTTCAGAGTCGCTTCGATATCGTCGGCCAGAGTGATGATGGCGCCTTTAGCGTCAACTTCTTTCACGATGCCTTTAACGATTGCGCCTTTGTCGTTCTCTTGAACGTACTCGGAGAACGGATCGCTTTCCAGTTGCTTGATACCCAGGGAGATGCGCTCGCGCTCTGGGTCAACCGACAGGATAACGGTGTCCAGCTCGTCGCCCTTCTTGAAGCGGCGAACGGCTTCTTCGCCCACTTCGTTCCAGGAGATGTCGGACAGGTGAACCAGACCGTCGATGCCGCCGTCCAGACCAATGAAGATACCGAAATCGGTGATCGACTTGATGGTGCCGGAGATTTTATCGCCCTTGTTGAACTGGCCAGAGAAATCTTCCCATGGGTTAGATTTGCACTGCTTGATGCCGAGGGAGATACGACGACGCTCTTCGTCGATGTCCAGAACCATAACTTCCACTTCGTCGCCGACTTGTACGACTTTCGAAGGGTGGATGTTCTTGTTGGTCCAGTCCATTTCGGAAACGTGTACCAGGCCTTCAACGCCTTCTTCCAGCTCAGCGAAGCAGCCGTAGTCGGTCAGGTTGGTTACACGAGCGGTAACGCGAGTGCTTTCTGGGTAACGGGCTTTGATAGCAACCCATGGATCTTCGCCCAGTTGCTTCAGGCCCAGGGAAACACGGTTGCGTTCGCGATCGTATTTCAGAACCTTAACGTCGATTTCGTCACCAACGTTGACGATCTCGGAAGGATGCTTGATGCGCTTCCAAGCCATGTCGGTGATGTGCAGCAGGCCGTCCACGCCACCCAGATCGACGAATGCGCCGTAATCGGTGAGGTTCTTGACGATACCTTTGACTTGCTGACCTTCCTGCAGGGATTCCAGCAGAGCTTCACGCTCGGCGGAGTTCTCGGCTTCGAGGACGCTGCGACGGGAAACGACAACGTTGTTGCGTTTCTGGTCGAGTTTGATGACCTTGAATTCCAGCTCTTTGCCTTCCAGGTGCGTAGTATCGCGCACAGGACGGACGTCAACCAGGGAACCTGGCAGGAACGCACGGATGCCGTTAACGTCGACAGTGAAGCCGCCTTTAACCTTACCGTTGATAACGCCCTTGACCACTTCCTCGGCTGCGAAGGCAGCTTCCAGAACAATCCAGCATTCAGCGCGCTTGGCTTTTTCACGGGACAGCTTGGTTTCACCAAAGCCGTCTTCAACCGAATCCAGCGCTACGTGAACTTCGTCACCGACGTTGATGTTCAGTTCGCCAGCGTCGTTGTAGAACTGCTCAAGCGGGATGAGTGCTTCAGACTTCAGGCCAGCGTGAACGGTTACCCAGCGAGCTTGGTAATCGATATCAACGATAACACCGGTGATGATGGAGCCTGCCTGAAGGTTCAGGGTTTTTAGGCTTTCTTCAAAGAGTTCCGCAAAGCTTTCGCTCATTTTAATTCCTGTTGATGAGGGCGAAGAATACGCCCATCTCCACATCCCAGACGATGTGGGTTAGTTTCATTTAAAAGAAGCACCCCAGGACTATGACTGGTCCCCTGCGAAGCTTCTTGGTCATCCGGCGATATCGCGAATGGCGATCTCACTCATGATGCGTTCCAGCACCTGATCGATGGATAATTCCGTGGAATCCAGCTGGATGGCGTCAGCCGCCGGCTTGAGCGGGGCTACCGCTCGCTGGGTGTCACGCTCATCGCGGACACGTATCTCATCTAGCAGACTCGACAGACTAACACCATCGACTTTGCCCTTCAACTGCAAGTATCGACGGCGCGCACGCTCCTCGGCACTGGCAGTGAGGAATATCTTCAGCGGCGCATCGGGGAAAACCACGGTGCCCATGTCGCGACCATCGGCCACCAGGCCCGGTGCTTCCTGAAATGCCCGCTGACGCTGCAGCAGAGCGTCGCGCACGGCCGGCAAGGCGGCCACTTGCGAGGCCCACGCGCCCACTTGTTCGTTGCGCAGGTCATCGGTGACATCGTCACCTTCGAGGATGATGCGCTGCGGATGACCTTCGGTCGCCCCGACGAACTGCACGTCCAGATGAGCCGCGAGCAGTTTCAGCGACTCTTCATTGGTCAAGTCCACGCCGTGGTTGCGCGCGGCAAATGCCAGCAGACGGTACAACGCACCGGAATCCAGCAGGCACCAGCCCAGACGCTTGGCCAGAATCCCGGCGATAGTGCCTTTGCCCGACCCGCTCGGGCCGTCGATGGTGATGACCGGTGGCTTGATATTCACGACTGAGCCTCTTGGGCAACACGGATACCGACCTGTGCGCACAGCGCCAGGAAGTTCGGGAACGAGGTCGCGACGTTGGCGCAATCATGAATGCGGATCGGTGCAGTGGCGCGCAGGGAAGCAACGCTGAAGGCCATGGCAATCCGGTGATCGCCGTGACCATGCACTTCGCCGCCGCCGATCAGGCCGCCGTCGATGATGATGCCGTCCGGCGTCGGTTCGCATTTGACGCCCAGTGCCAGCAAGCCATCGGCCATGACCTGGATCCGGTCCGATTCCTTGACGCGCAATTCTTCGGCGCCACGCAGGATGGTGCGCCCTTCGGCACAGGCCGCCGCCACGAACAGCACCGGGAATTCGTCGATAGCCAATGGAACCAGCGCTTCGGGAATCTCGATACCTTTGAGTTTAGCTGCACGCACGCGCAGGTCCGCTACGGGTTCGCCGCCGACTTCACGCTGGTTTTCCAGGGTAATGTCAGCGCCCATCAGACGCAGGATGTCGATTACGCCGGTGCGGGTCGGGTTGATGCCGACGTGCTCGAGCACCAGCTCGGAACCTTCGGCGATCGATGCCGCCACCAGGAAGAACGCCGAGGACGAAATATCGCCGGGCACTTCAATGTGGGTCGCGGTCAGCTTGTGCCCGGACTCGACCGAAGCGGTTGCGCCATTGACAGTGACCGGGTAGCCGAAACCGCGCAGCATGCGCTCGGTGTGGTCGCGGGTTGGCGCAGGCTCGGTGACGGTGGTCTTGCCTTCGGCGTACAGCCCCGCCAGCAGCAGGCAGGATTTAACCTGGGCGCTGGCCATCGGCATGGTGTAGGTCAGGCCTTTGAGTTTGTTGCCGCCACGGATGGTCATTGGCGGACGACCTTCTGCAGCGGTCTCGATCACGGCGCCCATTTCACGCAGCGGATTGGCCACGCGATTCATCGGACGCTTGGACAGCGAGGCGTCCCCCGTCAGGGTGCTGTCGAAGTTCTGCGCAGCCAACAGGCCGGACAGCAGGCGCATCGAGGTGCCGGAGTTGCCCAGATAGATCGGGCCCGGCGCAGGCTTCAGGCCATGCAGGCCGACACCGTGGATGGTCACGCGCCCATGGTGCGGACCTTCGATCACGACACCCATGTCGCGGAAGGCCTGCAAGGTCGCCAGGGCATCTTCGCCCTCAAGAAAACCTTCCACTTCGGTGGTGCCTTCGGCGAGGGAGCCGAGCATGATCGAACGGTGGGAAATCGATTTGTCGCCCGGTACACGAATCCGCCCAGTCAGGCGGCCACCAGGTTGTGCCAGGAAAATCAGGTCGTTGGAGTTCATAGCGTCCACATAAGCCCGGCGGGCCAGGATTTTACTGAAATGTTCGCGGGCAACCCGGGCGCGAGTGAATACGCCCAACAATTGGTGCCCATCCCCTGCATCGACCGCGTCGCGCAAGGCGTCGAGGTCGCTACGAAATGTATCGAGTGTGCGCAGGACAGCTTCGCGGTTGGCGAGGAAGATGTCGTGCCACATGACCGGGTCACTTCCCGCGATTCTTGTGAAATCGCGGAAACCGCCGGCAGCGTAACGGAAGATCTCAAGGTTTTCATTGCGTTTGGCCAGTGAGTCGACCAAACCGAACGCCAGCAAGTGTGGCAAATGGCTGGTCGCCGCCAGCACTTCGTCGTGACGTTCGACCTGCATATGCTCGACATCGGCGCCCAGTTCACGCCACAAACGGTCGACCACGGCCAGCGCGGCCGGATCAGTTTGATCCAGCGGTGTCAGAATCACTTTATGGCGACGGAACAGCTCGGCATTGGAGGCTTCCACCCCGCTCTGCTCGGAACCGGCAATCGGATGGCCCGGCACGAAACGCGCCGGCATGCCGCCAAACGCTTCGGTCGCGGCGCGTACGACATTGCCTTTGGCGCTGCCGACGTCGGTCAGAATCGCCTGGCCAAGGTCCATGCCGGCCAAACGGCCGAGCATTTTCTCCATGGCCAGGATCGGCACGGCCAGCTGAATCACGTCTGCGCCCTGGCAAGCAACCGCCAGGTCGTCTTCGCAGCGATCGACCACACCCAACTCAACCGCGAGCTTGCGCGACTGCGGATCGAGATCGACACCGACGACTTCGCGACACAGGCCGCTTTCACGCAACCCCTTGGCAAACGAACCGCCAATCAGTCCCAGACCGACCACCACCAGGCGACCGATCATAGGTTCAGCAGATTGCAGAGCAGTGACATCAACCACGAGCCAGGACCTTGGTCAGCGCCTCAAGGAAGCGGCTGTTTTCCGCCGGCAGGCCGATGGTGATGCGCAGGTGGTTCGGCATGCCATAGTTGGCCACTGGACGCACGATCACGCCTTCGCGCAACAACCCCTGGAAAACCGGAGCCGCCACACGACCCAGATCGACGCAGATGAAGTTACCCTTGGACGGAATCCAGCTCAGCCCGAGCTCGCGGAAACCCGCTTCAAGCTGCTGCATGCCAGCTTCGTTCAGGCGGCGGCTTTCAGCCAGGTAGTCGGCGTCTTGCAACGCAGCGCACGCGGCGGCCAGGGCCAGGCTGTTGACGTTGAACGGCTGACGGACGCGGTTCAGCACATCGGCAACCACCGCGGTGGACAAGCCATAACCGACCCGCAGCGCCGCCAGGCCATAAGCCTTGGAGAAGGTGCGCGAAACCAGCAAATTCGGGTAGGCCGCCAGGTAGTCGAGACCATCCGGCAGGTCGCTGCCTTCGGCGTATTCGATGTAGGCCTCGTCCAGCACCACCAGCACGTGTTCCGGTACGTCCTGCAGGAACTCGTCCAGCGCTTCGGCGCCAAACCAGGTTCCGGTCGGGTTGTTCGGGTTGGCGATGAAGACCACGCGGGTATCGGCATCGATGGCAGCCAGCATGGCCGACAGATCATGCCCCCAGTCTTTGGCCGGAATCACTTTGGCGGTTGCGCCGACGGCTTGCGTGACGATCGGATAGACCGCAAACGCATGCTCGCTGAACACCGCGTTCAGGCCCGGCGCCAGATAAGCGCGAGCGACCAGCTCCAGAATGTCGTTGGAGCCATTGCCCAGCGTCACCTGATTCAGCTCGACGCGGCACTGGTCGGCCAGCAGGGTCTTGAGCGCAAAACCGTTGCCATCCGGATAACGGGTCAGTTCGGCCAGCTCTTCACGAATCGCCGCCAGCGCCTTCGGACTGGCGCCCAACGGGTTTTCGTTGCTCGCCAGCTTGACGATGCTGGCCGGATCGATATCCAGCTCGCGCGCCAGTTCGTCCACAGGCTTGCCCGGAACGTAAGGCGAGAGTTGTTGCACGCCTGGCTGTGCCAGAGCGAGGAAGTTGCCACTCATTTGCTACCCCTTAGAGAACTGCTTTCGGGTAGGAACCCAACACTTTAAGTGCCACTGCTTCCTGACTGATTTTTTCCAGCACACCTTTGACCAGCGGATCGCGGTGGTGACCGACGAAGTCGATAAAGAACACGTAGGTCCATTTACCGCTGCGCGAAGGACGCGTCTCGATACGCGTCAGGTCGATGCCGTTGTCGTGGAACGGCACCAGCAACTCGTGAAGCGCACCGGGTTTGTTGCTCATCGACACGATGATCGAGGTCTTGTCGTCGCCGGTCGGCGGCACTTCCTGGCTGCCGATCATCAGGAATCGCGTGGAGTTGTCCGGGCGATCCTCGATTTTCTCGGCCAGACGGGTCAGCCCGTACAAGCCTGCGGCCATGTCGCCGGCGATCGCCGCCGAGTTCCACTCACCCTTGACCCGCTTCGCCGCTTCGGCGTTGCTCGAAACCGCCACGCGCTCGACATTCGGGTAGTGTGCGTCCAGCCACTTGCGGCACTGGGCCAGCGACTGGGCGTGGGAATAGATGCGGCTGATGCTGTCGGTCTTGGTGTTTTCACCGACCAGCAAGTGGTGGTGAATCCGCAACTCGACTTCGCCACAAATGACCATGTCGTGTTCGAGGAAGCTGTCGAGGGTGTGGTTGACCGCGCCCTCAGTGGAGTTTTCCACCGGAACCACGCCAAAATTCACCGCGCCCGCCGCCACTTCGCGGAACACTTCGTCGATCGCTGCCATTGGCTTGCTGATCACCGCGTGACCGAAATGCTTCATGGCCGCCGCTTGAGTGAAGGTGCCTTCAGGGCCGAGGTAAGCCACTTTCAGCGGCTGTTCGAGGGCCAGGCACGAGGACATGATTTCGCGGAACAGCCGCGCCATCTCTTCGTTGCCCAGCGGCCCCTGATTGCGCTCCATCACACGCTTGAGCACCTGAGCTTCACGCTCAGGACGATAGAACACCGGCACTTCGCCTTCGGCCAGCGAGGCCATCTTTACTCGCGCAACTTCCTGGGCGCAGCGTGCGCGCTCACTGATCAGCTCCAGGACTTTTTCGTCCAGGGCATCAATGCGCAGGCGCAGTGCCTTGAGTTCTTGCTCAGACATTAGCCGTGTTCCTTCTCGAACTCTGCCATGTACGAAACCAGTGCGTTGACCGCAACGATGTCGACGGCGTTATAGATGGAGGCGCGCATGCCGCCCACGGAACGGTGACCCTTGAGATTCAGCAGGCCACGCTCGTCGGCACCGGCCAGGAATGGCTTGTCGAGACGGTCGTCAGCCAGACGGAACGGCACGTTCATCCACGAGCGGTCGGACTTGTTGATCGGGTTGCTGTAGAGGCCACTGGCATCGATGAAATCGTACAACGTGCGCTGTTTCACTTCGTTGAGCTTGCCGATGGCTTCTACACCACCTTGCTCTTTCAGCCACTCGAACACCAGGCCGGACAAGTACCAGGCCAGGGTTGGCGGGGTGTTGTACATCGAACCGTTATCGGCCGCGACCTTGTAGTTGAGCATGGTCGGGCACAGGGAACGGGCGTGACCCAGCAGGTCTTCGCGAACGATGTTGACGACGATACCGCTCGGGCCGATGTTTTTCTGGGCGCCGGCGTAGATCATGCCGAAGCGCGAAACATCGATCGGGCGCGAGAGAATGTCCGAGGACATGTCGGCGACCAGCGGAACATCACCGGTTTCCGGGACCCAGTTGAATTCCAGACCGCCAATGGTTTCGTTCGGTGCGTAGTGAACGTAGGCCGCGTCTTTCGACAGCTTCCACTCGTTCTGACCGGGGATAGCGAAATAGTCGTAAGGCTTGGCGGTAGCGGCAACGTTGACGTTACCGTAGCGCGACGCTTCTTCGATGGCTTTCTGCGACCAGATACCGGTGTCGATATAGTCGGCAGTGCCGCTTTCCGGCAACAGGTTCAGAGGGATCTGAGCGAATTGCTGGCTGGCGCCACCTTGCAGAAACAGCACTTTATAGTTCGAGGGGATATTCAGCAGATCACGCAGATCCTGCTCGGCCTTGGTCGCAATGGACACGAACTCATCGCTGCGATGGCTCATTTCCATGACCGAGAGGCCCTTGCCGTGCCAATCAAGGAGTTCACCCTGGGCGCGCTGCAGGACAGCTTCGGGAAGTGCCGCAGGACCGGCACAGAAGTTATAGGCTCTCTTGCTCACATCCAATCTCGCTCTGATTTGGTGGTATCACATATCAGTCGACACCGACCTGATATGGGTGCGGGCTTGCTCGCGAAAGCGGTGTAACAGGCGACATCTGTGCTGAATGTCAGTCCGCCTTCGCGAGCAAGCCCGCTCCCACATTTGATCTTCGTGGGTGTCGATATTTCATTACGGACAAACAACAAGGGGGCGAATTTTCATCCGCCCCCTGTTTGTCCGCTTACTCTTGCGGTTCTTCGTCAGCGGCGGCGTCGAGCTGCTGGTCTTCAGCAGCGTCGTCGATCACGACTTCACCGTCGAACACTGCACCCTCTTCACCCTCCAGCTCTTCGCCTTCGACTTCCGACGGCTCCTGAACCCGTTCAAGACCTACCAGCGTTTCATCGCTGGCCAGCTTGATCAAGGTTACGCCCTGGGTGTTACGACCCAGGCTGGAGACTTCGTCGACACGGGTACGAACCAAAGTACCCTGGTCGGAAATCAGCATGATTTCCTCGCCGTCGAGCACCTGAACCGCGCCGACCAGACGGCCGTTACGGTCGTTGCTGACCATCGCGATAACGCCCTGACCGCCACGCTTGTACTCAGGGAACTCGGTGATCGCCGTGCGCTTGCCGAAACCACGCGCCGAAGCGGTGAGGATCTGGCTGCCTTCTTCCGGAATCAGCATGGAAATCAGCTTCTGGCCTTCCGGCAGACGCATGCCGCGGACACCGCGAGCGGTACGGCCCATGGCGCGAACGTCGGTTTCCTTGAAGCGAGTGACCTTGCCGCCGTCGGAGAACAGCATGACTTCGCGATCGCCATCGGTAATGGCGGCGGAAATCAGTACGTCGCCTTCATCAAGTTCCAGCGCGATCAGACCAACGCTGCGTTGACGGCTGAAGGATTCCAGCGGGGTCTTCTTCACGGTGCCTTTGGCGGTGGCCATGAAGATGAAGTGACCCTCGGTGTATTCCTCGACCGGCAGCATGGTGGTGATGTACTCATCACTGTCCAGCGGCAGCAGGTTGACCAGCGGACGACCACGGGCAGCGCGGGACGCTTCCGGAATTTCGTAGGTTTTCAGCCAGTACACCTTGCCTTTGCTGGAGAACAGCAACAGCGTGGTGTGGCTGTTGGCGACCAGCAGGTGAGCGATGTAGTCCTCATCCTTGACGCCGGTAGCCGATTTGCCTTTACCGCCACGACGCTGGGCCTGGTACGCAGCCAATGGCTGGGTCTTGGCGTAGCCACCGTGGGAAATGGTCACGACGCGCTCTTCTTCCGGGATCATGTCACCCAGGGTCAGATCGAGACGGGCATCGAGAATTTCGGTGCGACGCACGTCGCCGTATTCGGCACGAATCACTTCCAGCTCTTCGCGGATCACTTCCATCAGGCGCGTGGCGCTGTTGAGGATGCGGATCAGCTCGCCGATCTGGTTGAGGATCTCTTGATACTCGGCCAGCAGTTTTTCGTGTTCCAGACCGGTCAGGCGGTGCAGACGCAGTTCCAGAATGGCTTGCGCCTGTTCCGGCGACAGGAAGTACTTGCCTTCGCGCAGACCGTATTGCGGATCGAGGTTTTCCGGACGGCACGAATCGGCACCGGCACGCTCGACCATCGCGACCACGGCGGAGGATTCCCAAGGCGTGCTGATCAGCGCTTCCTTGGCTTCCGACGGGGTTGGCGAGGCCTTGATCAGGGCGATGACCGGGTCGATGTTCGACAAGGCAACCGCTTGACCTTCCAGAATGTGACCACGCTCGCGCGCTTTACGCAGTTCGAACACAGTACGACGGGTAACGACTTCGCGACGGTGACGAACGAAGGCTTCCAGCAGATCCTTGAGGTTCAGGATCCGCGGACGGCCGTCGATCAGTGCAACGATGTTGATGCCGAACACCGCTTGCAGCTGGGTCTGGGCGTAGAGGTTGTTGAGGATCACCTCAGGCACTTCACCACGACGCAGCTCGATCACGACGCGCATACCGTCCTTGTCGGACTCGTCGCGCAGCTCGGTGATGCCTTCGAGTTTCTTCTCTTTCACCAGCTCGGCGATCTTCTCGATCAGACGCGCCTTGTTCAGCTGGTAAGGGAGTTCGGTGATGACGATCTGCTGACGGCCACCGACCTTGTCGATGTCTTCGATGATCGAGCGGGCACGCATGTAAATACGGCCGCGACCGGTGCGGTAGGCTTCGATGATGCCGGCGCGACCGTTGATGATCGCGGCGGTCGGGAAGTCCGGGCCGGGGATGTATTGCATCAGCTCATCGATGGTCAACTCTGGGTTATCGATGAGCGCCAGGCAACCGTCGATGACTTCACCGAGGTTGTGCGGCGGAATGTTGGTCGCCATGCCCACGGCGATACCGCTGGAGCCGTTGACCAGCAGATTGGGAATACGGGTCGGCATGACCGCCGGGATCATTTCGGTGCCGTCGTAGTTCGGCACCCAGTCCACGGTTTCCTTGTGCAGGTCAGCCAGCAGCTCGTGCGCCAGCTTGGTCATGCGCACTTCGGTGTATCGCATGGCCGCGGCGTTGTCGCCGTCCACCGAACCGAAGTTGCCCTGACCGTCTACCAGCAGGTAGCGCAGCGAGAATGGCTGCGCCATCCGAACGATGGTGTCGTACACCGCGGTATCACCGTGCGGGTGATACTTACCGATCACGTCACCGACAACACGGGCAGATTTCTTGTACGGCTTGTTGAAGTCGTTGCCCAGCTCGCTCATCGCGAACAGCACACGCCGGTGCACGGGCTTCAAGCCATCGCGCGCATCCGGCAGTGCCCGCCCGACAATTACGCTCATCGCGTAGTCGAGGTAGGACTGCTTCAGCTCGTCTTCGATATTGACCGGGAGGATTTCTTTGGCCAGTTCGCCCATGAGAAGCCTGATTCCTTTTTCTGGTGAAACTTCGTCACATCCATATGGGACGAACGAAGCTCGCCGATGCAGGCTGAGTGCCAATGCACCGACTTACGACAAATCAACGAGTTATGCCATGGATCTGCGCAGTAAAGGCAGCCGCATCGGGCTACCTTGGAAACCGCCGGATGTTATCACAAGAGCCGCCACGCACCTATCCCCCAGATGCGCATGGAGCATAGTTAGTTGACCGATGACAGGCTGATAGGGGACGAGAGAGGCTTAGAGGCCTTTTTAATGAAGAATTTCGGGGGGAATGGGGGTTGTTTGGTGGCAGCGAGGGGCCCTTCGCGAGCACGCCCGCTCCCACAGCTGACCGAGTTCTCAAGTCAGATACGGTCGAAGGTGGGAGCGGGCTTGCTCGCGAAGGCGGTTTATCAGCCGCCACAGTTCATCAATGCAGACGCTTGCGGCACATCAACTGCGCCATCTTCGCGGTGTCCGGGCGCTCGACAATGCCTTTTTCGGTCACGATCGCATCGATCAAGTCCGCAGGGGTCACGTCGAACACCGGGTTGAACGCATCGACATCCGCCCCGACCCGCTTGCCGCCCACTTCCAGCAACTCGCGGCCGTCACGCTCTTCAATCGGAATGTCGTCGCCACTGGCCAGGTTCATGTCGATGGTCGAACTGGGCGCCACCACCATGAAACGCACGCCGTGATGCATGGCGTTCACCGCCAGTTGATAAGTGCCGATCTTGTTGGCCACGTCGCCATTGGCGGTGATCCGGTCAGCGCCGACGATGACCCAGGTAATGCCTTTGGTCTTCATGATATGGGCGGCGGCGGAGTCGGCATTGAGGGTCACGGGAATGCCTTCGTTGGCCAGTTCCCACGCCGTCAGGCGCGAACCTTGCAGCCAGGGGCGGGTTTCATCGGCATAAACGCGCTCGACCATGCCTTCGATGAACGCCCCGCGAATGACACCCAGCGCCGTACCGAAACCGCCGGTTGCCAGCGCGCCGGTGTTGCAGTGGGTCAGGATCGCCTGCGCGTTGCCCTGATGCTTGCGGATCAGGTCCACACCCAGTTGCGCCATCGTCAGGTTGGCTTCGCGGTCACTTTCGTGAATGGCAATGGCCTCCGCTTCCAGCGCCGCCAGCGGGTCGGCATCGCCCTTGAGGCGATCCAGGCGGTCACGCATGCGACTCAAGGCCCAGAATAGATTCACTGCCGTCGGACGAGAATCGGCCAGCAACGCGTAATCCTCTTCCCACGCGGCCTGCCAGTCACCGCCCTCGGCAAAACGGGCGCGGGCTGCCAGCACCATGGCATAAGCAGCGCTGATGCCGATCGCCGGAGCGCCGCGCACCACCATCGAACGAATGGCTTCGGCCACGCCAGCAGCGCTGGTGTAGGCAATCCAGGTTTCCTCGAACGGCAAAATACGCTGATCCAGCAGATACAGGGCGCCATCACGCCAATCGATGGCTTTCACCTTCTCCGCAGCCAACAGTCGATCGCGCATCCCACACCCCGTACTCAGTAACAAAGCGGCCGATTATAGCGATCCCCCCGCGAAGACGCTCGGGTATACTTCGCCATCCTTTACAAAAGCACTGGAACCGACTCTCGATGCCGAACACTGCCGCTGCGCTCGACCTGTTATTGCTGCCGACCTGGCTGGTACCCGTCGAACCCGCTGGCATTGTCCTCAAAGAGCACGGCCTGGGCATCCGCGACGGGCGCATTGCCTTTATCGGCCCGCGCGCGGCTGCGCTGAAGCTGGGCGCAACCGAAGTCCGCGAACTGCCGGACATGCTGCTCAGCCCCGGCCTGATCAATGCTCACGGGCATGCGGCGATGACACTGTTTCGCGGTCTGGCAGACGATCTGCCGCTGATGACCTGGCTGGAAAACCACATCTGGCCCGCCGAGGCCAAGTGGATTGATGAAGCCTTTGTACGCGACGGTACCGACCTTGCCATCGCCGAACAGATCAAAGGTGGCATCACTTGCTTCTCTGACATGTATTTCTTCCCGAAGGTTGCGAGCGAACGTGTGCACAACAGCGGCATGCGCGCACAAATCGCAATTCCGATCCTCGATTTCCCGATCCCGGGCGCCAGTACGGCGGACGAAGCCATTCGTCAGGGCGTCGAACTGTTCAACGATCTCAAGCACCACGAGCGCATCAAAGTCACCTTCGGCCCCCATGCGCCTTACACCGTGGGCGACGAAAACCTGGAGAAAATCCGGGTGATCGCCGAAGAACTGGACGCGTCGATTCACATGCACGTCCACGAAACAGCCTTCGAAGTGCAGCAGGCGGTCGAGCAGCGCGGTGAACGCCCGCTGGCCCGACTTGCACGCCTGGGCCTGTTGGGCCCGCGCTTCCAGGCAGTTCACATGACTCAGATCAGCGATGAAGACCTGGTGATGCTGGTAGAAAGCAACACCAATGTGATTCATTGCCCGGAGTCGAACCTGAAGCTGGCCAGCGGTTTCTGCCCGGTGGAGCGTTTGTGGCAGGCGGGCGTCAACGTGGCTATCGGCACCGACGGCGCGGCCAGCAACAATGACCTCGACCTGCTCGGCGAAACCCGCACCGCCGCATTGCTCGCCAAAGCCGTCGCCGGCTCGGCCACCGCGCTGGACGCTCATCGCGCCCTGCGCATGGCCACGCTCAACGGTGCCCGTGCGCTGGGGATCGAAGCGGAGGTTGGCTCGCTGGAAATCGGCAAAGCCGCGGACATGGTCGCGTTCGACCTTTCCGGCCTGGCGCAGCAACCAGTCTATGACCCGGTTTCGCAGCTTATATATGCCACCGGCCGCGACTGCGTGAAACACCTTTGGGTGGGTGGCAAGCAACTGCTCGACGACCGTCGCCTGACGCGTCTGGATGAAGAACAACTTTGCGCCACCGCCAAGGCCTGGGGCCAGCGCATCAGCGGCCACACCGAATCGTAAGCACCCCGGGGCCAACCGCCGGGACTACAGGATTTTTCAAGTTTTAGAGGATGAACCATGAGTAACGTCGACTACGCCGAAATCGCCAAATTCGAAGCCCTGGCCCATCGCTGGTGGGACCGCGAAAGCGAATTCAAACCGCTGCACGACATCAACCCGCTGCGGGTCAACTGGATTGACGAGCGCGTCAACCTGGCCGGCAAGAAAGTCCTCGACGTCGGTTGCGGCGGCGGGATCCTCAGCGAAGCCATGGCGCAGCGCGGCGCGACCGTGATGGGCATCGACATGGGCGAAGCGCCGCTGGCCGTCGCTCAGTTGCATCAGCTGGAATCCGGCGTAAGCGTCGAATACCGCCAGATCACCGCCGAAGCCCTGGCAGAAGAAATGCCCGAGCAATTCGACGTGGTCACTTGCCTGGAAATGCTCGAGCACGTGCCGGACCCATCGTCCGTGATCCGCGCCTGCTTCAAAATGGTCAAGCCGGGCGGCCAGGTGTTCTTCTCCACCATCAACCGCAACCCGAAGGCGTACCTGTTCGCCATCGTTGGCGCCGAATACATCATGAAGCTGCTGCCGCGCGGCACTCACGACTTCAAGAAATTCATCCGCCCTTCCGAGCTCGGTGCCTGGAGCCGCATGGCTGGCCTGACCGTCAAGGACATCATCGGCCTGACCTATAACCCGCTGACCAAGCACTACAAACTGGCCTCCGACGTGGACGTCAACTACATGATCCAGACCCTGCGCGAGGAGTAAGCCGATGCGTATCAGAGCAGTCCTTTTCGACATGGACGGCACGCTGCTCGACACCGCGCCGGACTTCATTGCGATCTGTCAGGCGATGCGTGCCGACCGCGGCTTGCCGCCGATGAACGACAAGCACATCCGCGACGAGATCTCCGGCGGCGCCAAGGCGATGGTCGCCGTGACGTTTTCCATGGACCCGGAATCTCCGGGTTTCGAAGAACTTCGCCTGGAGTTCCTCGAGCGTTACCTCGCGGGCTGTGCTGTTCACAGCAAGCTGTTCGATGGCATGGCTGAAGTGCTGGCTGACATCGAGAAAGCCAACCTGATCTGGGGCGTGGTCACCAACAAGCCTCTGCGGTTTGCCGAGCCGATCATGCAGCAACTGGGGCTGGCCGAGCGTTCGGCGCTGTTGATCTGCCCGGATCACGTGAAGAACAGCAAACCGGACCCTGAGCCGTTGATCCTGGCGTGCAAGATGCTCGACCTCGATCCGGCCAGCGTGCTGTTCGTGGGTGATGACCTGCGTGATATCGAGTCTGGCCGCGATGCTGGCACCCGGACGGCCGCCGTGACCTACGGCTACATTCATCCGGACGATAACCCGCGGCATTGGGGGGCGGATGTGGTGGTTGATCATCCGTTGGAGTTGCGCAAAGTGTTGGATAGCGCACTTTGCAGCTGTTGAGTCGAATCGCTTTCTTTGTAGGAGCGAACTTGCTCGCGAAAAACCCGAGAACTCCGCGGGGTGTCAGGCTTGTCGCGTAATCGTTGACGACCATCGCGAGCAGGCTCGCTCCCACAGGGATAGCGCGTGACCTGAAGAATTTTTGTTGAGGTTTTCCTATGTTTGATTATTCCGCCCGCCCTGAATTGCTCAAGGACCGGGTCATTCTGGTCACCGGTGCTGGTCGCGGCATCGGCGCTGCCGCTGCGAAAACCTATGCCGCCCACGGCGCCACCGTATTGCTGCTTGGCAAGACTGAAGCCAACCTGACGCAGGTCTATGACGAAATCGAGGCGGCCGGCCATCCACAACCGGCCGTGATCCCGTTCAACCTGGAAACCGCCCTGCCCCATCAATACGATGAGCTGGCAGCCATGATCGAGACCGAATTCGGCCACCTCGACGGCTTGCTGCACAACGCGTCGATCATCGGTCCGCGCACACCGATCGAACAGCTGTCCGGCGAAAACTTCATGCGAGTCATGCAAGTCAACGTCAACGCCATGTTCATGCTCACCAGCACGCTGTTGCCGCTGCTCAAGCTGTCGCAGGACGCTTCGGTGGTGTTCACTTCCAGCAGTGTCGGCCGCAAGGGCCGGGCGTATTGGGGCGCTTACGGGGTCTCCAAATTCGCGATCGAAGGCCTGATGCAAACCCTGGCCGACGAAGTCGACACCGTGGCCCCGGTGCGCTCCAACAGCATCAACCCCGGCGCCACCCGCACCAGCATGCGCGCCCAGGCTTACCCCGGTGAAAACCCGCTGAACAACCCGACGCCTGAGGAGATCATGCCGGTCTATCTCTACCTGATGGGGCCGGACAGCACAGGCATCAACGGCCAGGCGTTCAACGCGCAGTAACACCGTGCGTCGCTTTTGTGCCGTGGCGAATTTCCGTCACGGCACCGGACAAGCGTCATAACTGCGGTTTACCCCAGTCAAACAAATGTCACAAAATCAGCCGAACACCGTCCAGACGCCCTTCAAGACATTGATTTAAAAGCGCTTTAATTCGAATGAACCGAATGGCACGACTTTCGCTCTATATCTGCTCAGACACGCAGTGTGAAAGCAGATGGGCCGACGTTAGCGTCGATAGGTTACTAATCTTCAACAAAGCAGATTAGACTTGCGCCAAATGTCCTACGGGACTGATGGACCAGTATGACGCGCAGCCCAAAGCCGCTCTCACCCAGCCTGTAAGACAGTCTTACTGCTTAGGGGTGCACGCCATATGAAATCACCTTCCCAGACCAACGCAATTGACTTCGATAGCGCCAAATTGCAACGCCTGGGCTTTGGTCAACAGCCCCCGCTTCTCAAGAGGCCGGTCAGCCTTGCGCAAGTGCGCCAGCAACTGAGCCTGCAACTGCAAACCAGTCTTGAGCCACAACGCATTCTCGGGCTCTTCTTCCGTGAAATTCACCGACTCGTGCCGCTCGATGCCTTGAGCTACCAGCACAAGGCCAGCGACTTGCGCCTGGAGTTCGGTCTGCGCGGTCACCACTCGATCAGCTACACCCTCAGCCATGAAGGCGAGCACCTGGGCGAACTGGTATTCCGCCGCAATCAGCGTTTCAGCGAGCAAGAACTGGGCAACCTCGAGTCGCTGCTGTCCGCATTGCTGTACCCAATGCGCAATGCCCTGCTCTACCGCGCCGCCACCCAGAGCGCCCTGCGCGACCCCCTTACAAACACCGGCAACCGCATTGCCATGGACCAGACGCTGCAACGGGAAATCGATATGTCGCGTCGGCATCTGCAACCCCTGTCGCTGCTGATGCTGGACATCGATCACTTCAAACTGATCAACGACACACACGGTCACAGCGCCGGCGATGATGTACTCAAGGCCGTTGCAGCCTCGATCAAAGGTCAGCTGCGTAACGTCGACATGGTGTTTCGCTTTGGTGGCGAAGAGTTCCTGATTGTGCTGTCCAACACCGGCCGCGAGGCGGCGGCCATGGTCGGCGAACGGCTGAGATTTGCCGCGCAGGCCAACGATTTTCTGGCCGATGGCAAGTTGATCGAGCTGACCGTCAGCATCGGCTGCTCGACCCTGCTGCCCGGCGAGTCATCCGAAAGCCTGTTGCGACGGGCCGACAGCGCGCTGTATGTGGCCAAGCGAGAAGGACGCAACCGATTGGCGATGGCGGGCTGAAAACCCGCCAGTGCGGGGAGCTTAAAGGCGCCGCGCTTAGCTGGTAAACACGCGCTATCGTTAACGACCATCGCGAGCAAGCTCGCTCCTACAGCAGTCAACGGACAGCGCCGCGCAGCTCCCCGACCAGCCCTTGCAACTTCGCCGGTTCTGCCGCTTCTACAGCCACCGCCGGCCCCGCCACCAGGGTCACCCGCGACCACAACCGACGGAATACGCCTTTGTCGGGATCGCGACTGAAGAAACTCCCCCACAACCCCTGCAATGCCAACGGAATGACCGGCACCGGCGTCTCTTCGAGAATTCGCCTCAGCCCGCCCTTGAACTCGCTGATCTCACCATCAGTGGTCAGCTTGCCTTCAGGGAAGATGCACACCAGCTCACCGTCCTTCAGGTATTGGGCAATGCGCGTGAAGGCCTTTTCGTAAATCTGAATGTCTTCCTGGCGCCCTGCGATCGGAATCGTCCCGGCCGTGCGAAAGATGAAGTTCAGCACCGGCAGGTTATAGATCTTGTAATACATCACAAAGCGAATCGGCCGACGCACCGCACCACCAATCAGCAACGCGTCGACAAAGGACACGTGATTGCACACCAGCAGCGCCGCGCCTTCATCCGGAATCGCCTCCAGATTGCGATGTTCCACGCGGTACATGGAATGGCTGAGCAGCCAGATCATGAAACGCATGCTGAACTCAGGGACGATTTTGAAGATGTAGGCGTTGACGCCGATGTTCAGCAGCGACACCACCAGGAACAGGTGCGGGATCGACAACTTGGCCAGGCTGAGCAACACGATCGAAACAATCGCCGAGACCACCATGAACAGCGCGTTGAGAATGTTGTTGGCGGCAATCACTCGCGCCCGCTCGTTCTCTGGGGTGCGTGACTGGATCAGCGCGTACAGCGGCACAATGTAGAAACCGCCGAAAACCCCGAGGCCGAGAATGTCGATCAACACCAGCCAGGTGTGACCAAAGCCGAGAATCTCGATCCAGCCATGGCCGTTGACGCTGTCGGGAATGCCGCCGGAATGCCACCACAGCAGCAAGCCGAACACCGTCAGACCGAACGAGCCGAACGGCACCAGACCGATCTCGACTTTGCGTCCGGAGAGTTTTTCGCAGAGCAACGAACCGAGCGCGATACCCACCGAGAACACGGTAAGAATCAGCGTCACCACGGTTTCGTCGCCGTGCATCCACTCCTTGGCATATGCGGGGATTTGCGTCAGGTAAATCGCCCCGACAAACCAGAACCATGAGTTGCCGACAATCGAACGCGACACCGCCGGGGTTTGTCCCAGGCCCAGTTTCAAGGTGGCCCAGGATTGACTGAAGATGTTCCAGTTCAGGCGCAGTTGCGGCGATGAGGCCGCAGCCCGTGGAATGCTGCGACTGGCCAAGTAACCCAGCACGGCAATGCCGATGATCGCCGTGGACACGATGGGCGCGTAATGCGCGGACGACATCATGATCCCGGCGCCGATGGTCCCGGCGAGGATCGCCAGGAAGGTGCCCATTTCCACCAGACCGTTGCCGCCCACCAATTCTTCTTCGCGCAAGGCCTGGGGCAGAATCGAGTATTTCACCGGCCCGAACAGGGCCGAATGCGTCCCCATGGCGAACAGCGCGACCAGCATCAGCGACAGGTGATCGAAGACAAACCCGACTGCGCCGACCGCCATGATGGCGATTTCCCCGAGCTTGATCAGACGGATCAGCGCGTCCTTGGCGAACTTTTCGCCAAACTGTCCGGCCAGCGCCGAAAACAGAAAGAACGGCAGAATAAACAGCAACGCACACACATTGACCCAGATCGAGCGATCACCCGAGAGGGTCAACTTGTACAGAATGGCGAGGATCAACGATTGCTTGAAGACGTTGTCGTTGAACGCCCCGAGGGACTGGGTCACGAAAAACGGCAGGAAGCGCCGGGTGCGAAGCAGGCTGAACTGTGAGGGGTGACTCATCTTCCGTGTTCCTGAAGTTGGAAAGCCTGGTGATGGCGTGGATTCTATTATTGGAATGTCGATTGTCGATCCAGGCCACACCTTACCTAAACTTTGCAGGTTATTTGTTTAATCCTGCGATACACGGAGAGACAAACAACTCTCCCCGCCATGCGCCTTGCACCGTGCGTTTGGCGACGATCAGCCACATCACCGTCAGCAGCGCCACCAGCACACAGCCAAAGGCACTGAAAAACGTCAGGTTCAAGGTGCTGGCCAGTTTCAACGTTGCCAGAGAATAGACACCCAGCGGAAAGGTGAAACCCCACCAGCCAAGGTTGAAGGGAATGCCGGCGCGCAGGTAACGGCCGGTGATCAACAACGCGATCAGCATCCACCACAGACCAAAGCCCCACAACGTGATCCCGGCCACCAGCCCAAGCCCGGCGGCGATCTCACCGATTCCCGACAAACCGTTGGCGGCAAAGATCGCCGGCGCGTCGGCCCCCAGCAGCAGCATGCCCAGCGCTCCAGTGCCAATCGGGCCGAGCGCCAGCCAGCTCGAAGCCGCCATGTTCTCGTGGGGCAGTTTGTGCAGCGCCATGCGCAGCAACAGGATCGTCAGAATGCTGAACGCCACCGGCAGGGAAAACGCCCAGAGCACGTAGCTGGTGACCAGCACCACCAGTTGCGAATGGGTGTCGGCCAAGTGCGGCGCCAGCAGGCCACCGCTGGCCGCCGCCACTTCCGCAGCCACTACCGGCAACAGCCAGACGGCGGTCATCTGATCGATGCTGTGTTCCTGACGGGTAAACATCATGTAGGGGATCAGCACACCGCAGGCCAGCGACATCGCCACGTCCAGCCACCACAGCACTTCAGCCACATGAATCACGCCTTCGCCCCAACGCGGCAGACCGAACAACAGGAAACCGTTGATGATGGTCGCCAGCCCCATGGGAATCGTGCCGAAAAACATCGATACCGTGGAATGGCCGAAAATCCGCCGTGCTTCGTCGAAGAACAGCACCCAGCGTGCCGCGTACAGCGCCGTGAACAAAGCGAACAGAAAGATATTGAACAGCCAGAGGGATTCGGCAACCGCGTGCAAACCAGGGCTCGCGACCGGCAACTGCGCCATCGCCAACGCTAAAACGCCGGTGCCCATGGTCGCGGCAAACCAGTTCGGGGTGAACTGACGGATCACCTCGCGCGGATGCTGCAAATGACTGAAGGGTTTGATGCCGGGTCTGACGGCATTAGGGCATGTCATGGTCGAACTCCTGTCCTCTGTTGAGGTGGAGCCCATGGTAGATCCGAATCGAATATCGATATAACGGGTAATATCTCTAACTGTTATCTGTTTTGCCGATACGCCATCAGACACTGCCTTCCGATTCGATCACCAATATCCTCGCCACCCCCAACGGATGCGCCACATGCTCGGTGCCCACGGAGGCGTAAAAGATATCTCCTACGCTCAACACCACCTCTTTCTCCAGACCCTCTTCGCGGTAATGCATGTGCACCTGACCATCGAGCACGACGAACACTTCCTGGCCGTCATTGATGTGCCATTTGTAGGGCTGATCGGTCCAGTGCAAGCGGGTGGTGATGCCGTTCATGTTGGCGATGTCGAGCGCCCCCCAGGCACGGTCGGCAGTGAAGGATTGGCTGCGGATGATTTTCATGGACGGTCCGTCGAGATGAATGGCGCTGCCAAGGCTAGCGATCATTAAACATCGACGCTACAGACTTTGATGGACTGCTGACGCATCAACCCGAGTAACGCACCGACAGACAGGATGATCAGCACCACGCCATAACCATCGGTGGTCGCCACCAGGCCAAACGTCCGCGTCAGACTCCCCGCCAGCAACGACGGCAAACAGAACGCCAGGTAACTGAGCACATAAAATGCCGACATCAACCCTGCCCGCTCATGGGGCAGCGCCAGGGGTACCAGACTGCGCACTGAGCCAAGGAAACCGGCGCCGAATCCGCAACCGGCCACCAGCGTGCCAAGGAAAAACAAAGGCAGGCTTGCGCTGTGCACACCCAGCAAAAGCAACACGACGCCCGTTGGCAGGAACGTACCGCCCAACCGCAGCGCCTTCGCGGCGGGTTGGTGACGCAGGGTAAAGATCATCAGCGCGCCGGTCAGGGTCAATGCTGCGACTGCCGCCCCACCTATCAGATTCGAGGTCGAGCCGGTGGCCGTGCGTAGCAGCAAGGGCGAGAGCGAGGCATAAAAACCGCCGAGCGCCCAGGTCGAGAGATTCAGCGGCAACACCCGCCACAAGGTGGCGCGCGCCTGCGTCGGCACATGCAGGGTTGGACGCAACGAGGCCCATGCCCCCGGTTGCGGACTGACGCTTTCTGGCAGGCGCCAGACGTACAGCGCCTGCATCACAAACAGCGCAATCAGCACCCAATAGGTCAACTGCAACGGCAGCGGCGCAAACTCGGCCAGCAAGCCGCAGCCCATGCCACCAATCGCCATGCCGAGCAGCGGCGCAACGCTGTTGACCAGCGGCCCCTGCTGACGATCGGTGTCCAGTAGCGCGGCGCTCAATACGGCGGTGGCCATCCCGGTGGCAAAACCCTGAAGGACCCGCGCACTGATCAACCACGCCACGCTGTCCGCATTGATAAACAGCAGCATCGCCAGCAGATTAAGTATGACGGCCGTGAAAATGACCGGCTTGCGCCCCAGATGATCCGAAAGCGAACCGACCGTCAGCAGCGCCGCCAGCAAACTGATGGCGTAGACGCCAAAAATCACGGTCAGGGTCGCTGCCGAGAATTGCAGCTGCTCCTGATACAAGTGATACAACGGCGTCGGCGCCGTGGAAGCGGCGAGAAAACTCAGTAAAGTGATCGCCAGAAACCACAGGATTGAACGGTTGGAAGCTTTATTCGACATGCGCACACCCCCACAAAAGCTAATTTTTTGCTTTTGCGGAGTGTGCTACTCGCTAACGCTTAAAGCAAATTCTTTGTGTTAAGGTCCGATGCATGGCTATTAAAGAAGGTTTACGCCCCGGCGGCCGCAGTGCCCGGGTGCAAGAGTCAATTCATTCGGCCGTCCGAGCGCTCCTTGAAGAACAGGACCGCGCCACCGTGACCGTCCCGCAAATCGCTGCACGTGCGGGCGTTACACCGTCGACCATTTACCGGCGCTGGGGCGATTTATCGGCGTTGCTGGCAGATGTCGCCCTTGCGCGCATGCAGCCCGACAGTGAGCCGGCCAACACCGGCAGCCTGCGCGGAGATGTGCGGGCGTGGGCGGAGCAGTACCTGGACGAAATGAGTTCCGAACCTGGCCGCAACATGTTGCGCGATGTGCAATCGAGTCTGACACCGGGCTTTTGCGCGACGCTCATTGGCGGGCAGTTGCAGACGATTCTGGATCGCTATCCTGACCAGCCGAAACCGAGTGTTGACCGACTGATCAATCTGGTAGCGGCGCCTTCGGTGTTTCGCATTCTGTTTTCGAAGGCACCGCTGGAGGTTGAGGAGCTGCATAGGTTGATCGAAATTGCGTTGAGTCAGTGAGACCCCTTCGCGAGCAAGCCCGCTCCCACATTCAACCGAGTTTTCCCATAAGAATGCAGTCGAATGTGGGAGCGGGCTTGCTCGCGAAGGGGCCCAAAAAAACACCTCAGAGACATCTGCCCCACCGCCTGCGACACCCCACCACGCCACGACCTTGGTCGACACTGACTAACTTGGACGGTCGTGCGAGACTGTCTGTCCGGGCGGGAGTCCCGGGTGTCTTTTGTCTGGAGTTCCCATGTCGCTGTCCAGCGGGCTGATCGCCGCCGTCGCCCTGGCCTATATGGCCATCATGTTCGCCATCGCTTTCTACGGTGACCGTCGCAGTGCGCCGTTGCCGCCGCGGGTGCGCGCCTGGGTGTACAGCCTGTCGCTGGCGGTCTATTGCACCAGCTGGACGTTCTTTGGCGCCGTCGGCCAGGCCGCCGAACAACTCTGGTCGTTCCTGCCGATCTACCTCGGGCCGATCCTGCTGTTGGTCTGCGCACCGTGGGTCCTGCAAAAAATGGTGATGATCAGCAAGCAGGAGAACATCACCTCCATTGCCGACTTCATCGCCGCCCGTTATGGCAAATCCCAGTCACTGGCGGTTGTCGTGGCGTTGATCTGCCTGGTCGGCGTGCTGCCCTACATCGCGTTGCAGCTCAAGGGCATCGTGCTCGGGGTGAACCTGCTGATCGGTGCCGGTGCCGACGCCATGGGCACTCGCGCCCAGGACACGGCGTTGATCGTGTCGCTGGTGCTCGCGTTGTTCACCATTGTGTTTGGCACGCGCAACCTCGACGCCACCGAACACCACCGCGGCATGGTGCTGGCGATTGCGTTCGAGTCGCTGGTCAAGCTGTTCGCGTTTCTGGCGGTCGGCGCGTTCGTGACCTACGGCCTGTACGACGGTTTCGACGACCTGTTCGATCAGGCAATGCTCGCACCGCGCCTCGAAGCGTATTGGAAGGAAACCATCAATTGGCCGTCGATGGTGGTGCAGACCGGCGTGGCGATGATGGCAATCATCTGCCTGCCCCGGCAGTTCCACGTGACGGTGGTGGAAAACATCGACCCACAGGATTTGCGCCTGGCCAAGTGGGTCTTCCCGGCGTACCTGGCGCTGGCGGCCTTGTTTGTCGTCCCGATCGCTTTGGCCGGTCAGATGCTGCTGCCCAGCTCGGTGTTGCCGGACTCGTTCGTCATCAGCCTGCCACTGGCCCAAGCCCACCCCGCGCTGGCGATGCTGGCCTTTATCGGCGGTGCCTCGGCGGCGACCGGCATGGTGATCGTGGCCAGCGTTGCGTTGTCGACCATGGTTTCCAACGACATGCTGTTGCCTTGGTTGCTACGCCGCAATAACGCCGAGCGGCCGTTCGAAGTGTTCCGCCAGTGGATGCTTTCGGTCCGCCGCGTCAGCATCGTGGTGATTCTGCTGCTGGCCTATGTCAGCTATCGCCTGCTGGGCTCCACCGCGAGCCTGGCGACCATCGGCCAGATCGCCTTCGCCGCCGTGACCCAACTGGCACCGGCCATGCTCGGCGCGCTGTACTGGAAACAGGCTAACCGCCGCGGCGTGTTCGCCGGCCTCGCCGCCGGGACATTCCTGTGGTTCTACACGCTGATTCTGCCAATTGCCGCCCACAGCCTCGGTTTGTCGTTGAGCAGTTTCCCCGGCCTGGCCTGGCTGCACAGCAACCCGCTGAACCTGCCGCTCACCCCGCTGACCCAAGGCGTGGTGTTGTCACTGGCGGCCAACTTCACCTTGTTCGCGTGGGTATCGGTGCTTTCGCGCACACGGGTTTCGGAACACTGGCAGGCTGGCCGTTTCATCGGCCAGGAAATCAGTGCCCGCCCCAGCGCCCGCTCGATGCTGGCGGTGCAAATCGACGACCTGCTGCAACTGGCCGCACGGTTTGTCGGTGAAGAACGCGCCCGTCAGAGTTTTATCCGTTTCGCCTATCGCCAGGGCAAAGGCTTCAACCCGAACCAGAACGCCGACGGTGAATGGATCGCCCACACCGAACGCTTGCTGGCCGGTGTTCTCGGCGCCTCTTCGACACGTGCCGTGGTAAAAGCCGCCATCGAAGGTCGGGAGATGCAACTCGAGGATGTCGTCCGAATCGCCGACGAAGCCTCGGAAGTGCTGCAGTTCAATCGCGCATTGCTGCAAGGTGCGATCGAAAACATCACGCAAGGCATCAGCGTGGTCGACCAGTCATTGCGACTGGTGGCGTGGAACCGGCGTTATCTGGAGCTGTTCAACTACCCGGACGGCTTGATCAGCGTCGGCCGGCCGATTGCCGACATCATTCGCTACAACGCCGAACGCGGTCTGTGCGGTCCTGGCGAAGCCGAAGTGCACGTCGCCCGACGTTTGCACTGGATGCGTCAGGGCCGCGCCCACACCTCTGAACGACTGTTCCCCAATGGCCGTGTGATCGAGTTGATCGGCAACCCGATGCCGGGTGGCGGTTTCGTCATGAGTTTTACCGACATCACCGCGTTCCGCGAAGCCGAGCAGGCGCTGACCGAAGCTAACGAAGGCCTGGAGCGGCGAGTCACGGAGCGCACGCACGAGCTGTCGCAACTGAACGTGGCACTCACCGAAGCCAAGGGCACCGCCGAGTTGGCCAACCAGTCGAAAACCCGTTTCCTCACGGCGGTCAGTCATGACCTGATGCAACCGCTGAACGCCGCGCGACTGTTTTCTGCAGCCCTGTCCCATCAGGACGACGGCTTGTCCAGCGAAGCGCAGAAACTGGTCCATCACCTGGATTCGTCATTGCGCTCGGCCGAAGACCTGATCAGCGACCTGCTGGACATTTCCCGCCTGGAAAACGGCAAGATCAACCCGGATCCGAAGCCGTTCGTGCTCAATGAACTGTTCGACACGCTCGGCGCAGAATTCAAGGCGCTGGCCCGGGACCAAGGGCTCAAATTCAGGGTTCGAGGCAGCGCGTTGCGGATCGACAGTGACATCAAACTGTTGCGACGGATCTTGCAGAATTTCCTGACCAACGCCTTCCGCTACGGCAAGGGGCCGGTGCTGTTGGGGGTTCGTCGGCACAAGGGTGAACTGAGCCTGGAAGTCTGGGACCGAGGGCCGGGGATAGCGCAAGACAAACTGAAAGTGATATTCGAAGAATTCAAGCGCCTGGACAGCCACCAGACCCATGCCGAGAAAGGTTTGGGCCTGGGACTGGCGATTGCCGATGGACTGTGTCGCGTTCTCGGTCACACCCTGCAAGTACGCTCCTGGCCGGGGCGCGGCAGTGTATTCAGCGTCAGCGTGCCGTTGGCCAAGGCGCAAATCCCGGCACCGGCCAACGTCACCGAGCTCAACGGCAAACTCATGAGCGGCGCGCAGGTGCTATGCATCGACAACGAAGACAGCATCCTCATCGGCATGAACAGTTTGCTGACCCGCTGGGGTTGTCAGGTCTGGACGGCGCGCAATCGCGACGAATGCGCGGCGCTGCTGAACAATGGCATGCGTCCGCAACTGGCGCTGGTGGATTATCACCTGGACGATGGCGAGACCGGGACTGACTTGATGGCCTGGTTACGGACCCGCTTGGGCGAGCCGGTACCTGGCGTGGTGATCAGCGCCGATGGGCACCCGGAAACGGTGGCTCAGGTGCATGCGGCGGGGTTGGATTATCTGGCGAAACCGGTGAAACCGGCGGCGTTGCGGGCGTTGTTGAGTCGGCATTTGCCGTTGTAGCTGCGATCTTTTGATCTTACTCAGGCAACTCGGCCAACCCATCGACATCGGTCATCGCCCGCTCCAGCAGATCCGCCGGCAGACTTTTGCTCGCTCGCGCGCCCAGCAACTTGAGCTGCTCGCTGCGACTGACCAGATTGCCGCGGCCTTCTGTCAGCTTGTTGCGCGCAGAACTGTAGGCCTTGTCCAGTTGCTGCAAGCGATTGCCGACTTCATCCAGGTCCTGAATGAACAACACGAACTTGTCGTACAGCCACCCTGCCCGCTCGGCGATTTCCCGGGCATTCTGACTCTGACGCTCCTGCTTCCACAGGCTGTCGATGACACGCAGGGTGGCCAGCAACGTGGTCGGGCTGACGATCACGATGTTGCGGTCGAAGGCTTCCTGAAACAGGGTTGGCTCCGCCTGCAACGCCGCGGAAAATGCCGCTTCGATGGGCACGAACAGCAAGACGAAATCCAGGCTGTGCAAACCGTCGAGTCGCTTGTAATCCTTGCCGGCCAGGCCTTTGACGTGAGTGCGTAACGACAGCACGTGCTGCTTGATGGCGATCTGGCCAATGGCATCGTCTTCCGCCGCTACGTATTGCTGATAAGCCGTCAGGCTGACCTTGGAGTCGACCACCACCTGCTTGTCACCCGGCAAATAGATAATCACGTCTGGCTGGAACCGCTCACCGTCCGGACCTTTGAGATTGACCTGGGTCTGATACTCGCGCCCCTTCTCGAGGCCGGCGTGCTCAAGCACCCGTTCAAGAATCAGCTCGCCCCAGTTACCCTGGGTTTTCTGGCCTTTCAAGGCGCGGGTCAGGTTGGTGGCTTCGTCGCTCAGGCGCAGGTTCAGTTGTTGCAGGCGCTCCAGCTCCTTGGCCAGCGAGAAGCGCTCACGCGCCTCGGCCTGATAACTTTCCTCGACACGTTTTTCAAACGACTGGATGCGTTCCTTCAGAGGATCGAGCAACTGGCCCAGACGCTGCTGACTGGTTTCAGCGAAACGCTGCTCGCGCTCGTCGAAGATCTTGCCCGCCAGTTCGGCGAACTGGGCACGCAATTCGTCTCGCGAGCCTTGCAGGTCGTTGAGGCGCTGCTGATGGCTTTCCTGCTGCTCGCGCAGCTCGGCGTTGAGGGAGGCGGCCTGGGCGTCCAGACGCCGCAACTCAGCCTCTTTGCCGGCGCGTTCGATGTTCCAGGCGTGGGCGGCATCGCGGGCGTCATCGCGCTCGATCTGCAACAGTTCGACTTCACGGCGCATCGCGGCAAGGTCTGCCTGTTTGGCGGCGTTGGCCAGTCCCAGATCAGCGATTTCGTCACGGCAGGATTCGAGTTGGGCGTTCAACCCATCCTGGGCCAGTTGGGCCATGGCCAGACGCTCTTCCAGCAGCGCAACATCCGACTGCGAGGCGCTCGCCCGGCGCTGAAGTTGCCAGGCCAATGCCAACAACGGCAGTGCAGCTCCCGCCAGACCGAGCAATATGCTGGTCAAGTCCATCGCCATCGCCATTCCTGCCCATTCGATAAAGCTTGAAGGTTAACCAAGGTGTCAGGTCTTGGACAGCTCAGTCTTCGATCAGACCCAGTTCCTGTTGGGCTCGTCGATCCCCTGCCCGCGCGGCCTGACGCAAAAGGTCCTGGCCGATACGACGATCCCGGGCATTCCCGCATTCGCGGCACATCAACCGGCCGAGACGGCTTTGCGCAGCCACCACACCTTCGCGGGCCGGTTGCTTGAGCAAACGCCCGGCGAAGTGTTTGACGTTGCTGTTTTCACCCAGGCGCGGGCTGTCGAGCAGCCACTCGGCCACACGCATCGAAAATCGCTTGGGCGGGGGAACACGGGGAGGTGTAGAGGTAACGGAATCTGGTACTGAGCGAAACTTCATAAAGCACTGTGGGGCAGATCGGAAGGCGCGCCACTCTACTCTTTTTTTCTTACAGGTAAAGCCTAAAAAACCCGGCACGCCCGTGCTAGAGCAAGCGCTCGGGACAATCCACAGAAGCTGTGGATAACTCAGTGGACAACCGCCCCTGAACTCTCGCAAAGCCCTGTGGAATGGGGCTCGCAGTCAAACTGACGATTTTTTCACCAGTAAAAAAAAGCGATGTTTTTCATTGACTTAAATTTTGGTTACAGGCACCCACTGTGCTTGAAGGCAAGATGACAGTGGGGTGACAACGCGCGCAACTTATGTGCACAAGTACCTTCGCGGCAGTTATATCGATGCGCCCTTTCGGCGCATTCTGTTACCCGGTCTGGGGATAAACCTTGGCAAACCCTTGATCCAGGCTGAGCTGGCCCGATGAACGTGACCGACCGACTGTCGGATTTTGGGCTATAGAAGGGCAAAGCGGAGGGTCAAGACCATCAATGAGGCTTTGGGGGTCGGCGTGCACGCAGAGGTTTTTTGCTAACACACTTCCATTCGGCAATTCAATCCGTTATTATCCACGGCGTTAGTACCAAGCTGAAAGTCAATTCTGGTCGAACAAATCCTCCCGGTCAGCCTTCCCAAAGGAAGCCTCTACCGAACAAGCGGGATCGACCACCTCGATGGTTTCCAGGTAAACCTTGCGTCAACACTGCCTTTGAATCGAAAGCAAAGGGTGTTGCGAAGCTCACTTACTCTGACCGAACCAGCCTGCAAATTGATCAGGATCTTCACCCCGGGCCCAGAACCTTTGCCCTTGATGTGTTGCCTGCCCTCCTAAGTACCTACCTGCCAGCCCAAGCGCGCCAATTTAATCAGCGCTTCAAACTGGCTGCTTTGTTCCAGTCGGGTTCTTCGTTCGACCAATGGTGGTCGTCGTCACTGGAACGTTTTAATTTTGCACGGTTCTTATCCGTGTCGCTTGTAGGAACACCCATTAATGACTACTCAAATCCACACCCAGGATGCCATCCGCACCCTAACCAATGCTTTTGCACCAATGAACTGCCTGATCATGGCCGCTCGCAAAGGCTGCTTCAGCTTCACACTGGTCAACGAACACGGCATCGCTCGTCACAGCGAACGCCTGTACCCCGATCAATACTCCAGCGCCGAGCCGCTGCAGGCCGTGATCGAGCGTACCCGTCAGGCACTGGTTGCCTGATACGCCACAAAGGCTGAAAACCTCAGAAGCCTCGCTGAAAAGCGGGGCTTTTTATTGCCCGATATTTCTCTTTGCGTGTCCGCCGCGTAAGCACTAACCGATATAACAGTTATAACTGGCCGCCGGAAATATTTTAAAAACAGTCCTTTACAGCGCGAATATGACACTACACTTCAACTCAAGCGGCTCAAGCCGCTTCCGGCGAGCCTGATTCGATCCACCCGCTGCCAACGCTACCTTCAGGACTCGCCGACCACTTCATGTTCGAGGGTTTTATGGGTATCGCTGCCAGCGAACTGTGCCGTTATGTGATACGTCCGACATTGATTTACCTTGGGCGCCATAGCGCAACCGCCGAATCCCTGCTGCTGGGCATCGCCGCCAGTCAGTCAGCGCTGGGATCCGCCCTTCACGATCGCCGTGGACATGGCCTGTACCGAATCGCCGAACCCCGCCACCAGGCACTCTGGGACCATTACCTGGCACTTGATCCGGAACGCGCCAGCCTGGTCCGCGGCTTGGCCAGCCAACATGCTTTTCTGAGCGGCCCCCACCTCGAACTGACCGTCAACCTGCGTTATGCCACCGCCATCGCCTGGCTGCTGGTCGAAGAACAGAATACTCCGCTCCCCGAATCAGACGACCTGCTGGGAATGGCCCGCATCTGGCGCCAGACCTTCCAGCCTCAAGGACGCCTGAGAGACTTCACCTATGCCTGGCAAACTTGTGTTTCACCACTGAACCAGGTCGCCTGCTGATCCCCCTTTCCGAAGATCGCGCAACATGCCGCGAATTTGGTCGGATTGTCCTACAAAACCGCTCTAAATCAAGCATTACAGCCTATGGCGCTGGGACGAAAATGTTGGTAATTTCCGCCCCGGTGATCACCAGGAGTTCTAATAATGAAAAAAGTAATGCTCAAAACCACCCTTAGCCTTGCCGTTGCCGTGGCATCCACCCAAATCTTCGCAAGTGGTTTTGCCCTCAACGAACAAAGCATCAGCGGAATGGGGACAGGTTTTGCCGGGCGATCCTCTGCTGCCGACGACGCATCCACCGTTTTTGGAAACCCTGCCGGCATGGCTCGCCTCAAGCGCGAACAAGTGACTGGTGGTGTTGCATTTATCGACGCACATGCTGACATCAGTGATGCCAGCTCCCGCCCTAATAGTGGTACCAACAAAGGTGACATGGTCCCTTTCATGGGCGTCCCTATGGGTTACTACGTCAAGCCAATCGATGACCATTGGGCATTCGGTATCGGTGTATACGCACCGTTCGGCCTGGTGACCGACTACGAGAACAACTTTGCCGGCCGTTATTTCGGTAGCAAGAGTGAAGTCAAAATCGTCACCGTGCAGCCAACCGTCAGCTATGCCTTCAACGACAAGGTGTCGATCGGTTTCGGTCCGACCATCAACCGTATTGACGGCACCCTGGAATCGAACCTGTCGGCCACGCAGGCCCGTCCAGACGGCAAAGTCAAGATCGAGGGTGACGACACTGCTCTTGGCTACAACTTCGGTATCCTGGTTCAAGCCACCGATAGCACTCGCGTCGGCCTGACCTACCACTCGAAAGTGAAATACAAGCTCGAGGGCAACACCAAGGTCGACTACCAACTCTTCGCGCTGCAGGGTCAGAACCCGAGCCAGAAGTACGACGCATCGCTGGACATCACCACGCCTGAGTCGGTCGACTTCTCGGTGACTCATCAGTTGGACGATCAATGGACTCTCTACGCAGGCAGCACCTGGACTCGCTGGAGCCGCCTGAAAGAGATCACCGTCGAGAACGAAGGCGTCCCAGCTGCCCTGCGTTCCCAGTTCGGCACCATCACCGAAGAACAGAACTGGCATGACACCTGGGCTCACGCCATCGGTGCTTCGTATCAGGTCAACAAGCAATGGGTCCTGCGTACCGGTTTCTCTGTCGATCAGGCACCGACCAACAACGAGAACCGTTCCCCGCGCATCCCGACTGGCGATCGCAAGATTTTCAGCCTGGGCGCCGGCTGGAGCCCGACCGAGGACCTGACCATCGACGTCGCGTATTCGTACCTGATGGAAGAGTCGGTCAAGATCAACGAGACCAACGCTCGCAACCAGAACTACACCGCCAAGTATGAGAACTCGGCGAACGGTTTCGGTGTTGGTGCAACCTACCGCTTCTAATGATTCCCGGCGAACCTGAACCACTCGCCGCCCGAATCAAAAAGCCCCGCTCTCTTGTACAGAGGCGGGGCTTTTTTGTAGGAGCCGGCTTGCTGGCGATCCAGACGCCGCGGTTAGCAGGCAAACCGCGTGATCGTTCATCGCCAGCAAGCCGGCTCCTACAAATGGAATTGATCAGGGTTGCGAGGCCAGCGCCTTTTCCACAGCCTCGATAAACTTGGGGTCATCAGGCTCGGTCAGGCTGGAAAAATTGGCAATGACTTTGCCCTTGCGATCGACCACGTATTTGTAGAAGTTCCACTTGGGCTCATCGCTTTGTGCAGCGAGCACCTGGAACAGGTGAGCCGCGTCATCACCGCGCACTTTCTGCGGCTCGGTCATGGTGAAGGTCACGCCATAATCCACGTAGCACACCTTGGCGGTCTGCTCAGCGTCCCTGGACTCCTGCTTGAAGTCATTGGAAGGCACACCGATCACCTCCAGCCCCTGCGCTTTGAAACGCTGATTCAGCGCCTCCAGGCTTTTGAACTGCGGGGCGAAACCACAAAAGCTCGCGGTATTGACCACCACCAGCGGTTTACCGGCGAAGCGCTGGCACAAGTCGATCGTTTCCTTGGCGCGCAGCTTGGGCAACGAGCCTTGCAACAGCTCCGGGCACTCGCTGGCTTGTGACAAGCCGGTAAACGCCATCAGTAACGCGGGAACGGCAAGCCAGCGCATCAGCATGTCCATGCCTCCTTGAAAAGTCGCCTGAAACGAACTTACTCGCCCTCACGTCATGCTAGCAAGCGCCCATGCCCAATTGCATCAACGCCAGCCCGCCCTGATGCCAACCCCACCACGCCAGGGACAGCAGCAAGACGCCGCCCGCCGTTATGGCAATCCGCGGCCAGAGGTTGTTCATGTCGCACTCATCCGGGTTTGCAGGCGCTCCACCGGCCGCTCACGCACCGGCCAGTTCAAGGCAGCGGCCAACAGACTCAAGAGAATCGCTACCTGCCAGATCAAGTCATAGCTCCCGGTCCGGTCATACACCACCCCGCCCAACCAGCCACCGAGGAATGATCCGAGCTGGTGAAACAGGAAAACAATCCCACCGAGCATGGACAGATTTCGCACGCCAAACAAGGTCGCCACGGTGCCGTTGGTCAATGGCACCGTCGACAGCCACAGGAAGCCCATGGCCATGCCGAACAGATAAGCCGTGGTCGTCGTGACCGGCGCCCACAGAAACAGCGCAATCACCACGGCCCGCACCAGATACAGACCGGTAAGCAAACGTGGCTTGGACATCCGTCCGCCGAGCCAGCCTGCTGTGTAAGTCCCGAAGATGTTGAACAAGCCGATCAGCGCCAGCACGGTGGTTCCGACGGAAGCAGGCAGGTGCTGGTCCACCAGATACGCCGGCAAGTGCACGCCGATGAACACCACCTGGAAACCGCAGACAAAAAAGCCGAACGACAACAGCCAGAATCCTGAATGAGAACAGGCTTCGCGTAGCGCTTCGGTCAGCGTTTGCTCATGACCGAGGACCGGCAACGGATTGTCCTTGAGCATGCTCACCAACGGCACGATCAGCGCCACCAGCAGGCCCAGCACCAGCAATGCCGCCGACCAGCCGAGCCAGCCGATCAACCCCAGCGTACCGGGCAACATGGCGAACTGGCCGAAGGAGCCGGCGGCACTGGCAATGCCCATGCCCATGCTGCGTTTCTCCGGCGGCACCGCGCGGCCGACCACGCCGAGGATCACCGAGAACGAAGTGCCCGACAGACCGAGACCGATCAACAGACCGGCGCTCAACGACAAGGTCACAGCCGAGTCCGACATGCCCATGAAAACCAGGCCCAATGCGTAGAGTACGCCACCGACCAGCACCACTTTCGCCGCGCCGAAGCGGTCGGCCAGCGCGCCGGTGAAGGGTTGCGCCAGTCCCCAGATCAGGTTCTGCAAGGCGATGGCAAATGCAAACGTCTCGCGCCCCCAGCCAAATTCGGCACTCATGGGCGCCAGGAACAGCCCGAAGCCATGTCGCACTCCCAGAGACAACGCAAGGATCAGCGCACTCCCCACCAATACCCAACCGCAAGTACGCCACATCGATGTCATTCTTATTCTCCGGTAGCGGGTATATACCCGCTTAAGATCGGAAAAACCGGCGTCAGGCCAGTTCGTCCAGCAGCTTCAGCAAGATTTCGCGTTTTTCGGCACCCAATCGGTCAACCAGTCGCTGTTGCGCCGCCTCCCAGGCTGGCAAAGCCGCAGTCAGGCGTTCAGTGCCGGCCTCGGTCAGCTTGACGATGCGATTGCGCATGTCTTCGCCCTCGACCAGCCTGACCAGGCCTTCGCCCTCCAGCACTCGCAGATTGCGACCGAGGGTGCTGCGGTCCAGGCCCATGGCTTCCGCCAGGACGGAAATACTTGGTGCATTCAGACGCTGCAGATTACACAGCAAAGAATACTGGGCAACGTTGATTCCGAAGCCGTCGAGTGCGCCGTCGTAATGCCTGCTGACGCCACGGGCGGCGCGACGCAGGTTGATGCATAAACATTGGGATTCGAGCATGGTGCGTGTATATACCCGCGAGTGTGTTAAATCAAGTTACAGATGGGGTTCGTTCACAGTATTGAAGTGTCTGGCAGACCGCCTTCGCGAGCAAGCCCGCTCCCACATTTGATCACCGGCGTTTACAGTAGAACAAATGTGGGAGCGGGCTTGCTCGCGAAGGGGCCGAAAAATCCCGCACATAAACCATCAGACCAACGCCAGCCCCACCAGCACAGCAACCTCCAGCAATTCCAGCAACGCCCCCGCCGTATCGCCCGTCGCCCCGCCCAATCGCCGAAGCATCACTTGCCGCAGCCAACCGAAAACCAGCGCCGCCAACACCACAGCAAAAACACCACTGAGCCCGGCAATCAGCACACAACCCAACGCACTGACCGCCAGCACCCACTTGCCCGCCAATCGCGGAAGATGATCCGCCAGCGCCTGCCCCAGACCACCGGCCCGCACATATGGCGTGGTCAGGAACAACCCCAACAACGCGGCACGGCCAATCAACGGAACGATGATCAGGAAAACGCTGTGCTGCTGCTCGATCAATGCCAGCACCGCGGCGAACTTGAGCAGCAACACCAGCACCAGCGTCACTACCGCGATCGGACCGCTGCGCGGATCTTTCATGATCGTCAGTGTGCGTTCACGGTCGCCGAATCCACCGAGCCAGGCATCAGCGCTATCGGCCAGGCCGTCGAGGTGTAACGCGCCGCTGAGCAACACCCAAACCGTCAACAACATCGCTGCGTGCAGTAACAACGGTGTGCCGAACAACACCTCGTTCAGCGCCCACAAAATCGCGCCAAACAGCAGCCCCACCAACGGATAAAACAGCAGCGAACGCCCCAACTCCTGAGGCGCCGGCATGCCCGGCAGACGAATCGGCAGGCTGCTCAAAAATTGCAGGGCGATCCAGAACGGCAGCATGGTCAGCTCGCTTCCTTGAGGATGACGCCAGTCTCGACGCTCAGAGAAAACAGCGCACCATGCGCAACTTCAACGTTGAGCAACTGCTCACGCGGCAAGCCTCGTGCCTGCGCCAGCAACAAACGCATGACGCCGCCATGACTGATCACCAAAACACGTTCGCCCGCATAAGCCTCGTGCAACCGAGCGACGGCCGCCAATACCCGGGTCGAAAAATCCTCGACCCGCTCCCCTTGAGGTGGCGTAAACGAATAAGGGTCGGCCCAGAACAGGCCCAACGCTTCGGCATCGGTTTCCATCAACGCCGCCGCGCTTTGCCCTTCCCACGCACCGAAATGCAGTTCCTGCAGATCTTTATCCAGCTGCACCGGCAAACCCAGTTGCGCCCCGAGCTCTTGCGCGAACCGCGCACAGCGTTGCAACGGCGAACTGACCAGTCGATCCCAAGGTCCCTGCTCGACCACCGCCGCGCGCATCTGCGACCAACCTGTGTCTGTCAACGCATCGTCGAGGCTGCCGCGCAGGCCGCCGCCGAGTTCGGTTTCACCGTGGCGCAACAGGTCAAGGCGCAAGGTCATGCCGGACGGTCCGCCACGGCCGCTTCGGCGAACGTCGCCATTTGTCCGTGAAGGTCGCAGGCCAGACGCAGCAGCGGCACGGCCAACGCGGCGCCGCTGCCTTCGCCCAGACGCAGGCCGAGGTCGAGCAAGGGTTCGGCGTTCAGGGTTTCCAGCACATGGCGATGACCCGGCTCGGCGCCGCGATGACCGAACAACAGCCACGGCCGGCAGTCAGGATTCAAGCGCACCGCCACCAACGCGGCGACGCTGCAAATGAACCCGTCCACCAGCACCGCCACGCCTTCCTGGGCACACGCCAGATACGCACCGACCAGCGCTGCAATTTCGAAACCGCCGAGGTTGAACAGGGTTTGCAATGCATCGCCACGCTGAGCGCTGTGCAAGGCCAAAGCACGTTCGATGACCTGAGCCTTACGACTGACGCCTGCCGCGTTGAGGCCGGTGCCCGGCCCAGCCAGGTGCACCACCGGACAATCCAGCAAGGCACAGGCCAACGCACTGGCCGACGTGGTGTTGCCGATGCCCATCTCGCCGCCGATGAACAACTGCGCGCCCGCCGCAATGGCGCGCCGCACGCTGTCGCGACCGGCCTGCAAGGCAAGTTCACCCTGGGCTTGAGTCATGGCCGCGCCGTCGACAAAATTCGCGGTGCCGGCACCGATGTTCAAGTGGCGCACGCCCGGCAGATTCAACGACGGCGTCACCGTGCCGAGGTCGACCACTTCGAGGGACGCGCCGAGTTGACGCGCCAGCACACTGATCGCCGCGCCACCGCTGACAAAGTTGTGCAGCATCTGCCCGGTAACTTCCTGGGGAAACGCCGATACGCCTTCGGCGACGACGCCATGGTCACCGGCAAAAATCGCGATCCACAGCTGATCCAGGCTCGGTTTGACCTGCCCCTGCAACCCGGCCAATTGCACCGCCACCGACTCGAGTCGCCCTAGGGAACCGGCGGGCTTGGTCAGCTGCTGTTGCCGCGCCTGGGCCTGTTCGACGGCGTGGGCGTCAACCGGCTTGCATGGGTTCAGCCACCAGGATTGGGTCATAACGCAGTTCCTTTCAAAGTCAGGGGCAGGCCGGCGACGGTCAGGACGACTCGCTGACAGCGCTCGGCCAAGGCTTGATGCAGCCAACCGGCTTCATCGACATAGCGGCGAGTCAATTCGCCCAGCGGCACGACACCCATTCCGGTCTCGTTGCTGACAAAAATGATTTCGCCCGGCAATTCAGCCAGGCAGTCCAGCAAGGCTTCACGCTCGGCGGTCAGGCGCCCGGTGTCATCGAGCATCAGTAGATTGGTCATCCACAAGGTCAGGCAATCCACCAGCAGGCAACGATCGGCTCGGGCGGTTTCGCGCAGGACGCGGGCGAGTTCAACGGGCTCTTCGATCAGCGCCCATTCGGCCGGACGGCGTGCGCGGTGATGGGCGACCCGTTCGTTCATTTCACCGTCCAGCGGTTGGCTGGTGGCGATATAGGTCACGGGCAGGTGGCTGTCGGACGCGAGTTTCTCGGCCAGGCGACTTTTGCCGGAGCGGGCGCCGCCAAGGATCAGTTGCAGCATGGTTACATCCTTAAAATATTCGGTGAGGCGACTGCCGCCTTCGCGAGCAAGCCCGCTCCCACACTGGATCTACAGCGAACATAAATGTATGTTCGGCGCCGATCAAATGTGGGAGCGGGCTTGCTCGCGAAGGGGCCAGTCCGTTCAACTTAAATCCCGCAGAGCTCACGCAACAGTCGGGTATCCAGATGCTTCTCCACCAAATCCGCCAACCGCTCAATATCTCGCTCACGCAGCGCGTGGTAGTCCACTTCCTGTACATCCTGCAAACCCGCCCAGCGCAACAGTGCACTGCACGCTGCCGGCGATTCGAACAGGCCATGCAGGTAGGTGCCGAAAATCTGCCCGTCGCCACTTTGCGCACCGTCGCAACGGCCATCGTCCAACTGCACGGCGGCGTTTTCCAGTGCCGGACCGGTGGTGACGCCGGCATGAATTTCATAGCCGCTGACCGGCGCATCTTCCAGCGCCAGACGCCCGCGCACATTGCGCAACTGCTTCTCTTCTTCCAGTTGCGTTTCGAACGCCAGCAACCCCAAACCGGCGCTGGAGCCCGGCGCACCTTCAAGGCCCAAAGGATCGTGCACCTGCTCGCCGAGTATTTGCAGGCCGCCGCAAATACCCAGGACTTTTCCGCCGTAACGCAAATGCCGGGCGATGGCGGTGTCCCAGCCATTGGCGCGTAAATACGCAAGGTCGCTGCGCACGCTTTTCGAGCCGGGAAGAATGATCAGGTCAGCGGGCGGAATCGCCTGGCCGGGGCCGATGAATTGCAGGTCGACTTGGGGATGCAGGCGCAGCGGATCGAAATCGGTGTGGTTGCTGATGCGCGGCAACACCGGCACCACCACTTTCAACACTTGATCGGCCTTGTCGGTCTGGCGCTGATCGATACCGTCCTCGGCTTCCAGGTGCAGGTCCATCACGTAAGGCAGAACGCCAATCACCGGTTTGCCGGTACGTGCTTCCAGCCAGTCGAGGCCCGGTTGCAGCAAGGCGATGTCGCCGCGAAAACGGTTGATGATGAAGCCTTTGACCCGTGCCTGCTCGCTCGGCGACAGCAGTTCCAGAGTGCCCACCAAATGCGCGAAGACCCCACCGCGATTGATGTCGGCGATCAGCACCACCGGGCAATCCACGGCCTCGGCGAAGCCCATGTTGGCGATGTCGCCGGCACGCAGATTGATCTCGGCCGGCGAGCCTGCACCTTCGACCATGACCACCGGATACGCCGCGCTCAGCCGCGCATGGGAGGCCAGTACCGCTTGCATGGCGATGGCTTTGTAGTCGTGATATGCGACCGCGTTCATCGTCGTGACGGCGCGACCATGAATGATCACTTGCGCGCCGGTGTCGCTGTTGGGTTTGAGCAGCACCGGGTTCATGTCGGTGTGCGGTTCGAGATGGGCGGCCTGCGCCTGCACCGCTTGCGCACGTCCAATCTCGCCACCGTCGGCGGTCACAGCACTGTTGAGCGCCATGTTCTGAGGCTTGAACGGCACGACGCGTACGCCCTGGCGCGTGACCCAGCGACACAGCGCCGTCACCAGTGTGCTTTTACCGGCATCGGAGGTGGTGCCTTGCACCATCAACGTAGTCATCGGGTTTCCTTGGCGTAGGCATCGAACGCTTGATCGAGTCGGGTCCAGTCGGCTTCTTCGCCAGGCAAGCCGAAACGCAGGCTGCTGTTGTGGGTGAACAAGCGCAGCAGAATGCCGTGCCGGGCCATGAACTCATGCAGTTCTTCGGCGCGATCGGTGGTCAGCCACTGAAACAGCGCACAACCACCCTGAGGTTTGAAACCGTGTTTTTCCAGCAGCACCGCCAGACGTTCGCTGGCTTGTTCGGTACGCACGCGTTGCCTGGCATGGCCTTCGGTATCCTGCAAACAGGCTTGGCCCAACACCCGAGTCGGTCCGCTGACGGCCCAGGGCCCGACTTGCTCGGCGAGCAATTTGAGCAGCTTGCGCTCCGCCAGCACGAACCCCAACCGCACACCGGCCAGACCAAAAAACTTGCCGAAAGAGCGCAACACGATCAAACCGACCTGATGGGCACACGGCGCCAGGCTCAGTTGGGGTGTGTTGTCCATGAACGCTTCGTCCACCACCAGCCAGCCACCGCGCTGGGCCAGTCTGGAATGCCAATCGAGAAGACGACTCGGAGTCAGGCTCAGGCCCGTGGGATTGTTCGGGTTGACCACCACCAGCACGTCGAGGCTGTCGAGGAAGAAGTCGACCTCCTGCTCCATTACTTCACGCACGACGTAGCCATTACGGCGCCACGCTTCGGCGTGCTCGGCGTAACACGGCGACAGCACGCCGACCTTGCCGACCCGACGCAAACGCGGCAGCAACTGGATCGCCATTTGCGAACCGGCCACCGGCAGCGCCTGCGCGGCACCGTAATAATCGCAAGCTGCTTGTTCCAGCCCGTCATCGCTTTCCGGCAATCGCGCCCAGGCGCGCAACGGAATGTCCGGGACTGGAAACGCCCAGGGCGCGAGGCCGCTGGACAGGTCAAGCCAATCGGCTTCGGCGATGCCGTATTCGAGCGCGGCCTTGCGCAACCGTCCACCGTGTTCAAGCATAGAATTCAGCCCCCACGCAAAGAATCAGCAGCCATAACCATACCCCGCGCTGGACCAATTGCCAGCCACGGTCAATGGAGTCGGCATCCGCCGGCACGCCTTCGCCCAACGGCGGACGCTGATGCAATTCGCCGTGATAAATCGCCGCCCCGCCCAACTCGACGCCCAGCGCACCGGCACCGGCGGCCATCACCGGACCGGCGTTCGGGCTGTCCCAGGTCGGGCCCTGGGTGCGCCAGCATTTCAGGGCGAGTCGGGTTTTGCCCAACAGCGCGTAGGTCAATGCGACCAGTCGCGCAGGAATATAGTTGAGCACGTCGTCGATCTTCGCTGCGGCCCAGCCGAAACGTTCGAAGCGCTCGTTGCGATAACCCCACATCGCATCCAGCGTATTGCTCAATCGGTAGAGCACCACGCCGGGCGCACCGGCCACGGCAAACCAGAACAGCGCGGCAAACACCGCGTCACTGCCGTTCTCCAGGACGGATTCGGTGGCGGCACGAGCGACTTCGGTTTTATCCAGTTCACTGGTCTGGCGACTGACCAGGTAACCGACACGCGTGCGCGCTTCCTCCAGATCATCACTGCGCAGCGCCTTCGCCACAGGCGTGACGTGTTCACCGAGGCTGCGCATGCCGAGCGCGCAATAGAGCGCGAGAATCTCGACGATCCAGCCGACATAAGGCGCCCAGGAAAAAGCCGTGGCGAGCAAGGTCAGCGGCACGACCGCGATCACCCAGGCGGTAACGCCGTGGCTGCGCCAGCCGCGTCCACCGCCATTGAAACGTTGTTCGATGCGGTCGGCAAAACGGCCGAACGCCACCAGCGGATGCCAGCGCCTGGGTTCACCCAGCAGCGCATCCAGCGCAACTGCGGCGATACTCAACAACGCCACACTCATTGACTCACTCCCCAAAAATTCTCATACAGCAATTCACTTAGCGGACGCGCCTGCGCCCAGCCTTCGAGTACCAGCATCGGCGCCGGATAGAATTCCTTGACCGGCCCGAGGCAAAGAATCGCCAAGGGCTTGGCTCCGACGGGCAACCCCAGCAGATCGGCCAAGGCTTGCGGTTCGAATAAAGAGACCCAGCCCATGCCGAGTCCTTCGGCACGGGACGCCAGCCACAGGTTCTGGATTGCGCAGGACAGCGAGGCCATGTCCATTTCCGGCAAGGTCCGGCGACCGAAAATGTGGCGTTCACGATCGTCCATCAGCGCGGCGACCAACACTTCTGCGCAATCGTTGATGCCTTCGACTTTCAGCTTCATGAATTCGTCGGTGCGTTCGCCGAGGGCTTCGGCGGTGCGGATGCGTTCTTCTTCCACCAGCAACTGGATCTTTCCGCGCAGGGCGCGATCGCTGATGCGGATGAATCGCCAGGGCTGCATCAGGCCGACGCTTGGGGCCTGATGCGCGGCTTCGAGCAGGCGCCGGAGCAACTCGGGTTCGACGGTGCCACCGCTGAAGTGGCGCATGTCTCGGCGCTCGGCTATCGCGCGATACACCGCCTCCCGTTCGGCCGGACTGAATGCGTTGTCGGTCATGGCCTCTTCGCGAGCAAGCCCGCTCCCACAGGGGTTAGGTGATCCAGTGTGGGAGCGACGGTGCGACGATTCGACGTGTTCGCGATGGCGTCCTCACGGTCAGGCGCAAACAACGCGGCAACAGCCGTCGGATTGGACGGAAAATAAAAATGCACGTAGGAAGCCGTCATCCGTCCCTCACGATAAACCGCTTCCGCACCCCGCCCGCCGTTAGGGCTCAGGCCACGGGCAATCGGCTCAAGTTCGGTACTGGTCAACGAATGGTGATAGGTATGCCCACGCAGCGAACCTTCGGGTAACTCGACCGCCTGCAACGCCAGTGCCGCCAGCCGTTTCTGCATCACCGCGTCACCGGCCAGCAAACCGACCAGCTCTGCGCGAGTACCTTCGACATCGGTCAACGAATCGAGCAAATACAACATCCCGCCACACTCGGCCAACAATGGCTTGCCCGCCGCGTGGTGAGCGCGGATGGCATTGAGCATCGGGGCGTTCTGCGCCAGCGCCACATGGTGTAACTCCGGGTAACCGCCCGGCAGATAGAGGCTGTCAGCCTCCGGCAATTGCGCGTCGCGGATCGGCGAGAAAAACAGCAACTCGGCACCCATGGCTCGCAGCAAGTCCAGACTTGCGCCGTAGGTGAATGCGAAGGCTTCGTCGCGGGCCACGGCAATTCGCACACCGGCCAACAACGGCTCGGCGGCGATCACGTCCGGCGCAGCGAATTCCACTGCGGGTGGCAGCGCGACTTCGCAACTGCTGGCCAAGGCATCGGCCGCCGCATCCAGGCGCAGATCGAGATCGTTCAATTCACTGGCCTGGACCAGGCCGAGGTGCCGACTCGGCAATTCAATCCCGGTTTCCCGGGACAACGCGCCGTACCAGCGCAAGCCTTCAGTGAGGCTGCCTTCAAGCAATTGCGCATGGCGCAAAGTGCCCACACGGTTGGCCAGCACTCCGGCGAACGGCAGGTCCGGCTGATACTTCGCCAACCCCAACGCCAGCGCGCCGAAGGTCTGCGCCATCGCCGTGCCGTCGATCACCCCGAGCACCGGCACACCGAAATGCCGCGCCAGGTCAGCGCTGGAAGGCGTGCCGTCGAACAAGCCCATGACACCTTCGATCAGGATCAGATCCGCTTCGCCGGCGGCTTCCCACAACAGTCGACGACTTTCCTGCTCGCCGACCATCCACATGTCCAGTTGATAGACCGGCGCACCGCTGGCGCGCTCGAGAATCATCGGATCGAGAAAGTCCGGGCCGCATTTGAACACGCGCACCTTGCGCCCCTGATTGCGATGCAAACGGGCCAGCGCGGCAGTGACGGTGGTCTTGCCCTGACCGGAGGCCGGCGCGGCAATCAAGACCGCCGGGCAATGACGGGGCTGATTCACAGCTCGACGCCTTTTTGCGCTTTGATCCCGGCCTGGAAGGCGTGCTTGATGACGCCCATTTCAGTGACGGTGTCGGCCAGTTCGATCATTTCCGGCTTGGCGCCGCGGCCGGTGACGACCACGTGCTGCATTGGCGGACGCGCCTGCAAGTCGCTGAGCACCTGATCAAGATCGAGGTAACCGTGCTTGAGGGCGATGTTCAATTCATCCAGCACCACCAGACCGACCGACGGATCACGCAACAATTCACGGGAAACGGCCCAGGCGGCTTCGGCGGCGGCGATGTCACGCTGGCGGTCCTGGGTTTCCCAGGTAAAGCCCTCGCCCATCACATGAAAACGCACCTGCTCGGGAAAGCGCCGGAAAAACAGTTCTTCGCCCGTGCTGTTGCGGCCCTTGATGAACTGCACCACGCCGCACTGCATGCCGTGGCCCATGGAGCGGGCGAGCATGCCGAACGCCGAGCTGCTTTTGCCTTTGCCATTGCCGGTCAGCACCAGCAGCAGGCCGCATTCATTCGGCGAATTGGCGATGCGTTCGTCGATCACGGCTTTTTTGCGCAGCATGCGCGCCAGATGGCGTTCGTCACGATCGGGAGTATCAGTCATGGGGGAGCTCTCCGTTGAGGCTGGATAACGGCGGGCAGGCACAAGAATAGACGGCAAGAAGCCTGGCATCGCCCACCGTGATGCCGCTGGATGGATCAGGCCGGTCTCCGGGCTCATGAGCGGCGTTTCGCCTGACTGCGCGCCTTCCCATGCCGGTATCGACACAGTGGCAAAAATGCTCAGTCTTCACTCATTTACCGTTGCGGGGGCAGCGCCGGAATCGTGATTGTTCCTGAATTGAACGAACGCACTCACCGGCTTCCCTGTTTCACTCTGTCGACCAAGGTCACAGAGCACCTGAAACAAGCCGCGAAGGTTAGAGGGTTGGGGGTGGAGCGTCAATTAAAGCCGGGACGCCGTCGGGCGAATAACTGCCGCTGATCAATTTACTGACGCCAATCTTGTGCCACACTTCCAGCAGTGATATCAAAGAGCCACAACCCCACATCACAATAACAAGGGTAAGCCACATGCAAGGCATGATCATCAGCAATCCGAAGCTGGAATTCCTGCGCCCGGTTCTCGAACGCTGGTTTGACTGTATCGACCGTTATAACGCCGTGCGCGGCGATAATGACACGCCTTACTGGTACGACGAAAAAGCCAACCTCGGCTTGCTCTCGGCCGCCGCGTGGATGGCGGAAATGGTCACGCTGCAACAGACCCCCAGCCGCAAACAGAACGAGGAAGGTGAACGCAACGCCCGCGCCGACCTGTTCATCGCCACCAGCGAAGAGCGTGCCTACCTTCAAGCCACGCAACGCTGGCCGCGGGTCAACAGCCTGAACCTGACACAAGCGCTGGCCGATATCACCAGCGACGCCAGGCGAATCAGCTACGCCAGCGACCTGAAAGTCGGCTGCCTGTTCGTTGCACCGCAAAAAGCCCAGCACGGCGCTACCCCGGAAGAACTCCAGGACATGGTCGACGACCTGCAAAAGGAACACACCTGTGCCGTCGCCTGGTATTTCCCCTACGCGTATCGCAAGTTGCGCAATGAAGCGGGCAACTATCACCCCGGCATCGCCGTGCTGTTCAAGGAAGCCCGCGGCTGACGGTTGAACCATCGCGGGCTTGCGCTTCTCTACTGATCAGGTCACTGCATTTTTAGGGAAGATCAGCATGCGCAAGCCCCCGTTCGTTCTCGTCATCGTCCTCGCCGGAGGGCTCGTCGCCTGCGGCGAAACCTCCAGACTGCAAGTCTCCGACGGCACCGGCCCGTCGCCCAAACTGCCCGAACCGAACAAAACCCTGATCCCGACGGTGAACATCGCCCCGGCGATCGGCTGGCCGGACGGTGCGAAACCCATCGCCGCCGCGGGCACTCAGGTGGCGGCGTTCGCCGAAGGCCTCGATCACCCGCGCTGGCTGTATGTGCTGCCGAACGGTGACGTGCTCGTCGCCGAAACCAACGCGCCGCCAAAACCCGATGACGGCAAAGGCGTTAAAGGCTGGGTCATGAAGAAAGTCATGGGACGCGCCGGTGCCGCCGTGCCGAGCCCGAACCGCATTACACTGTTGCGGGACAAGGATCATGACGGCATCGCCGACACCCGTACGGTGTTTCTGGAAAACCTCAATTCGCCCTTCGGCATGACGCTGGTCGGCAATGACCTGTATGTCGCCGACACGGACCGCTTGCTGCGTTTCCACTATGAGAATGGCGACACGGCCATCAAGTCGCAGCCGATCAAAGTGGTAGACCTGCCGGGAGGTACGCTGAATCACCACTGGACCAAAAACGTCATTGCCAGCAAGGACGGCAGCAAGCTGTACGTCACGGTGGGTTCCAACAGCAATGTCGCCGAAAACGGCATGGATCAGGAAGAAGGCCGCGCGGCGATCTGGGAAGTGGATCGCGCCACCGGCAATCACCGGATCTTCGCCTCCGGCCTGCGCAACCCCAACGGTATGGCGTGGGAACCGCAGAGTGGAGCGTTATGGACTGCTGTGAACGAACGGGATGAAATCGGCAGCGACCTGGTGCCGGACTACATCACTTCAGTGAAGGACGGCGGGTTCTACGGCTGGCCTTACAGCTATTACGGCCAGCACGTCGACATTCGCGTCGAACCGCAAAACCCTGACCTGGTCGCCAAAGCCATCGCACCGGACTATGCAGTCGGCCCGCACACCGCGTCACTGGGCCTGACGTTCGCTGAAGGCAACTCGCTGCCAGCGCAATTCAAGGAAGGCGCGTTCATTGGGCAGCACGGTTCGTGGAACCGTAAACCGCACAGTGGTTACAAAGTGATATTCGTGCCGTTCAGTACCGGCAAGCCAAACGGGCAACCTGTGGATGTACTTACGGGTTTCCTCAATGACGAAGAGAAAGCCATGGGTCGGCCGGTGGGTGTGGTGATTGATCAGCAGGGTGATTTGCTGGTGGCCGATGATGTGGGGAACAAGGTGTGGCGGGTTTCTGCGGCGAAGTAATCTCGAACCGCCAATACATAACAAATGTGGGAGCGGGCTTGCTCGCGAATGCTGACCGACAGTCAACATTGAAGTTGAATGTTATGACGCATTCGCGAGCAAGCCCGCTTGTGTCTAGATCTAGGAATAAGCTCTGGGGTGAGAGGGGTGGATGGCAAGCTGTGAGTCCGCGGTGCTTGAAGCACG